>JASLIH010000341.1 GCA_030152105.1 Actinomycetes bacterium | reverse complement strand
GCTCCCCGCCTTCCTCGGCCACCGGCTCGACCGGCTTGGTGGAGGGGACCAGCTCGGCCGGGCCCCGACGGGCCGGCGCCTCGATCGCCTCGGGCATGGGCGCCCGGACGGCCACCGTCGGCGGCAGCAGCACCAGCGCGGGGATGCCCCCGTACCAGGAGTGCCGCAGTTGCACCTTGATGTTGTAGCGCTGGGCCAGCCGGGCGACCACGTACAGCCCGAGCATGCGCGAGAGGGCGAAGTCGATCATCGGCGGGTTGGCCAGGCGCTCGTTGGCCTCGACCAGCTCGTCGTCGCTCATGCCGAGGCCGCGGTCCTCGATCTCGAGCACATAGCCGTTGCTGACCTGCTGGCCGGCGACCTGGACCTTGGTCCCGGGAGGCGAGAACGAGGTGGCGTTCTCGATCAGCTCGGCCAGCAGGTGGACGACGTCGCTGACCGCCTGGCCGGCGACGCCGATGTCGTCGATCGGCAGCAGCTCGACCCGGTTGTAGTCCTCGACCTCGGCCAGGGCGGCCCTGACCACGTCGACCAGCGGCACCGGCTGGCTCCAGCGGCGGGCCGGCTCGGCCCCCGAGAGCACGATCAGGTCCTCGGCGTTGCGGCGCATGCGGGTCGCCAGGTGGTCGAGCTTGAAGAGGTTGTCGAGCGCGTCGGGGTCGGCCTCGGTGCGCTCCAGGTCGTCGATCAGCTCCAGCTGGCGGTCGATCAGGCTCTGGCTGCGCCGGGCCAGGTTGAGGAACATGTCGCCGATCGACTTGCGCAGGGCCGCCTGCTCGGTGGCGACCTGGATGGCCACCCGGTGGACCGAGTTGAAGGCGGCCGACACCTGGCCGATCTCGTCGTGGGACTTCACCGGGACCGGTTCGGGGACGGCGTCCAGGTCGCGGGGGTCCTTGGTGTGCTGGAGCCGGTCGACCAGGCCGGGGAGCCGCTCGTCGGCGACCTCGTTGGCGCTGCGGGTGAGCGTCCGCAGCGGCCCGACGATGGAGCGGATCAGCCACAGGGACAGACCGACCGTGATCCAGAGCACCAGGGTCAGCAGGATCGTGTAGAGCAGGGCCTGGCGGCGGGCGGTGGACTGGTCGGCCTGGCTGGCCGCGCGGACGTCGTCGGCGACGGTGTTCTCGACATCACGGATCTGGTCGATCCTGGCCGACGTGCGCAGGAACCATTCCTTCGGGTCCAGCTCGACCTTGCTGTTGGCGTTCCCCGTCAGAAGGGCGTTGCGCAGGAAGTTGCGCAGCCCGTTCACCTCGGCGACGTCGCGGGTCGCCTGGAGCGCGTCGAGCCGGGCGCGCTGCTCGGAGCTCGCGGTGGCGTCGAACTGCGAGCGCCAGGTGTCCTGGGCGCCAAGGCTGGTGGCGAAGCGCTGGAACTCGCCGGGGTCGAACTGCCCGGCCGACGCCACCGCATAGACCAGACCGCGCTCCTGGCTGGCGGCCTCCTTGAAGCGGCCAAGGGCGACGAAGGTGGCGGTGTTGCGGATCAGGTTCCGGTCGTTGGTCTGGCTGGCCAGCTCGAGCTTGACGGCGAGGAGGTTGGCGATCAGGCCGGAGTAGATGTCGAGCGTCCGCGTCACCGTGAGGTCCGGGTTGCTCTCGACCCGCTCGCGCTCGTCGTTGAACCGGTCGAACCGCTTGAGGGCGTCGTCGACCCGCTGGCTGAACGCCGAGCCCTCGTCGCCGAGGTTCTGCGCGTCCTTGCGGAAGGTCTGGAGCGCCTGGTTGACGGCCACCCGCTGGGTGACCACGCCGCCGTAGCCGGCGTCGCGGCCGCTCCCGACCCAGCCGGCCGACAGGTCCCGCTCCCGCTGCAGCTCGTGCACGAGCGTCGAGAGACTCACGGCGAAGGCCGTCTGGTCGTTGACCCGGTCGGCCTGCACGCCGCGGGCGACATTGGCCCCGATCCCGAGGGCGGCCAGCACGGTCAGGGCGACCAATGGGATGACCAGCACCGCGATCAGCTTGGAGCGGATCTGCATGTTTCGGATCATGTGCTGACCTCTGCGTCGTTGCCTGGGAGATGGACTCGAGGCAGATGGGTGCTCGTCACCGCGGCGGCCGGCGGTCTGCGTGCCCGAAGGCGCACGGCATTCCTGCTCATAGAACGGCCCCGGGGAAGGGACGGGCTGGCTCGGTCATACGTCACACGTGGGGGAGCAAATGGGAATCTACCTGGGGCAGCGGGTTCTCCACAACCTGCGTTTCTTACCATCGTCACGAGAAGTCGGGCAACAGGCATGTCCGAGCATCCACCGGCCCGTCGGGATCGGGTGCTACGATCGGCTGGCTTCCCACACCGCCGCTCGGGCCGCCCGGCCAGGGAGGAACATGCTCGACGCCGACCATCCACGCGAGGCGTGCGGGGTCTTCGGGGTGTGGGCTCCGGGGGAGCAGGTCGCCAACCTCGTCTTCTACGGGCTCTACGCCCTCCAGCACCGTGGTCAGGAGTCGGCCGGCATGGCCGTCGCCGACGGCCACGGGGTGCTCGTCTACAAGGAGATGGGCCTGGTCAGCCAGGTCTTCGACGAGCCGACGCTGGCCACCCTCCAGGGGCACCTGGCGATCGGGCACACCCGCTACTCGACCACCGGCGGTTCCCGCTGGGAGAACGCCCAGCCGGCCTTCAAGACCAACGCCGCCGGGGGCGGGATCGCCCTGGCCCACAACGGCAACCTCACCAACACGGCCGTCCTGGCCGAGTCGCTGGCCGCCGAGGCCACCGACGGCGACGGCGCCGGTGGCGCGCTCCGGCCCAGCAGCGACACCGACGTGATGGCCGAGCTGCTGGCCCGCGAGGCCGACCTGTCCCTCGAGGAGGCGATCGTCCGCACCATGCCCCGCCTCGAGGGGGCGTTCTCGCTGGTCATCATGGACGAGCGGACCCTCTACGGGGTGCGGGACCGGCACGGGGTCCGGCCGCTGTGCATCGGCAAGCTGCCCGGGGGCTGGGTGATCGCGTCGGAGACGGCGGCCCTGGACATCGTCGGGGCCACCCTGGTCCGCGAGGTCGAGCCGGGCGAGGTCGTGGCGATCGACAGCCACGGCCTGCGGGCCCGGCGCTTCGCCCCGCCCGAGCCCAAGCTGTGCGTGTTCGAGCACGTCTACCTGGCCAGGGCCGACTCCACCCTCGGCGGCCAGAGCGTCCACCAGGTCCGCCGGGCGCTCGGCGCCGCCCTGGCCGTCGAGTCGCCGGTCGAGGCCGACCTGGTCATCCCCGTGCCCGACACGGCCTGGAGCGCCGCCGCCGGCTACGCCGAGGCCAGCGGCATCCCGTTCGGCGAGGGCCTGATGAAGAACCGCTATGTCGGGCGGACCTTCATCCAGCCGAGCCAGACCATGCGCCAGCTCGGCATCCGGATCAAGCTCAACCCGCTCAGGGAGGCCATCCGGGGGCTGCGGCTGGTCGTGGTCGACGACTCGATCGTGCGCGGCAACACCACCAAGGCGATCGTCGCCATGCTCCGGGAGGCCGGCGCCCGCGAGGTCCACGTCCGCATCACCTCGCCCCCGGTGCGCTGGCCCTGCTTCTACGGCATCGACATGCCCACCCGGGCCGAGCTGGTCGCCAGCGACCTGCTCACCGGCGAGGTGGCCAGCTACGTCGGCGCCGACTCGCTCGGCTACCTGTCACTGGAGGCCCTGACCGAGACCGCGGCCGACCCGGCCGAGGGGCCAGGAGGCCTCTGCACGGCGTGTTTCACGGGGAACTACCCGATCCCCGTGGAGGCCCAGGTCCAGGGCAAGGAGCTGCTCGAGGGCCTGGCCCCCCAGCGCTAGATGGACCGCCAGCCACTGACCTACGCCCAGGCCGGGGTCGACGTCGAGGCCGGGGACCGGGCGGTCGCCCTGATGCGGTCGGCGGTCGAGGCGACCCACGGCCCCAAGGTGCTGGGCGGCATCGGCGGGTTCGCCGGGCTGTGGCGGCTGGCCGGGGACCTGGGCCGGGCCGGCGTCCCCACCGACCCGGTGCTGGCCGCGGCCAGCGACGGCGTCGGCACCAAGCTGCTGGTCGCCCAGGCCCTCGACCGCCACGACACCGTCGGCATCGACCTGGTCGCCATGGTGGTCGACGACGTGGTCGTTCCCGGGGCCGAGCCGCTGTTCGTCCTCGACTACCTGGCCGTCGGCCGGGTCGACCCCGCCCGGGTGGCCGCCATCGTGGCCGGGGTGGCCGAGGGCTGCCGGCTGGCCCGCTGCGCCCTGCTCGGCGGGGAGACGGCCGAGCACCCTGGCGCGATGGAGCCCGAGGCCTACGACCTGGCCGGGTTCGCCCTGGGGATGGTGGAGCGCGACCGCCTGCTCGGCCCGGACCGGGTCGTGACCGGCGACGTGCTGCTCGGGCTCGCCTCCTCCGGCCTCCACGCCAACGGCTTCAGCCTGGCCCGCCAGGTCCTGGCCAGGGCCGGGATCGGCTACGACCGCGAGCTGCCCGAGCTCGGCGCCCCGGTCGGCGAGGCCCTGCTCACCCCGACCCGCATCTACGCCCCCCAGCTGGTCGACCTGCTGGCCACCGGGATCGAGGTCCACGCCCTCTGCCACGTCACCGGCGGCGGCCTCCCCGGCAACCTCCCCCGCTGCCTCCCCCCCGGCCTGACCGCCAGGGTCGACCGGAGGTCGTGGGAGCCGCCTCCGATCTTCAAGGTCCTGGCCGGCCTCGGCCCCGTGGACGACCAGGAGCTGGCCCGGGCGACCAACCTGGGCGTCGGCATGGTCGTGGTCCTCCCGCCCACCGAGGCCGACCGGGCGACGGCGTTCCTGGCCGGCCACGACATCCCCGCCTGGGTGATGGGCGAGGTGGCTAGCCGCTGACGCCCGGCAGGACCCGGATCAGGCGCAGCCTCGAGATGTCGCGCATACGGTCCTTGGCCATCCGGTCGGCGGCCTCGCTGGTGGGGACGCCCTCGGCCTTGGCCCGGTGGAAGATGTCCCGGACGGCGTTGTAGATGCCCTCGACCTTGGCCTTGGCCCGCTCGGGGGAGTAGCCCTGGAGCTCGTCGGCCACGTTGATCAGGCCGCCGGCGTTGACCACGTAGTCGGGGGCGTACAGGATCCCGAGCTGGCGCAGGGCGTAGCCGTGCTCGTCGCGGGCCAGGACGTTGTTGGCCGACCCGGCGATGGCGGCGCACTTCAGCTCGGGCAGGGTGTCGTCGTTGACGACGGCCCCCATCGCGCAGGGGGCGAGGATGTCGCAGGCGACCGCGTGGGCCTTGGCCGGCTCGACGGTGTCGGCGCCGAACTCCTTGACCGCCCTGGCCACGTTGTCGACGTCGACGTCGGCCACGGTGAGCCGGGCCCCGGCCTGGTGGAGCAGGTGGCACAGGTGGGTGCCGACCTTGCCGACGCCCTGGACCACGACGTGGCGGCCGGCCAGGTCGTGCTCGTTCCAGAGCTCCTCGGCCACCGCCTGCATACCCTTCATGACCCCGTAGGCGGTGTTGATCGAGGGGTCGCCGCCGCCGCCGTTGGCCGGCGAGCGGCCGGTGACGAAGCGGGTCTCCAGCGAGACCGTGTCCATGTCGGGGATGTAGGTCCCGACGTCCTCGGCGGTGATGTAGCGGCCGCCGAGGCTCTCGACGAAGCGGCCGTAGGCGCGCAGCAGGGCCTCGGACTTGACCCGCTTGGGGTCGCCGAGGATGACCGCCTTGCCCCCGCCGAGGTCGAGCCCGGCCACGGCCGCCTTGTAGCTCATGCCCTTGGCCAGCCGGAGGACGTCGGTGAGCGCGTCGTCCTCGGAGGCGTAGGGGTAGAAGCGGGTGCCGCCCAGGGCCGGGCCGAGGGCGGTCGAGTGGATGGCGATGATGGCCTTGAGGCCGGAGGCGGCATCGTGGTTGTAGACGACCTGCTCGTACTCGCCACCCATGAGCCCGAACGCTCCCAAGGATGACCTCCTGGACGGGCCCCGGCGGGATCGCCGCCAGGGCGGCAGACGCACGGTGGGGGGTACCCACCCGGAAGGCCAACCTACCACAGCCCTCTCCTTATACTCCTCACCATGAAGGGCCATGCGTTCACGGCGTATCTGCGCATCTACCAGCCGTTGGCCGCGTTCCCACCCCGGGAGCGCGCCGAGTGGGCCGCGTACGTGGAGGCCGGCCAGGTCCTGCCCGCGAGCCTGCTCGTCGGCCGCGAGGAGCGCCGCGGGCTGGCCAGGGCCCTCGGGCTCACGGTCGGCGCCGAGCGCGAGCACGCCCTCGTCGAGCGGGTCGGGGACGTGGTCTTCCTCTGCCCCCTCCGCACCGAGCTACGCACCCTCCAGTCGCTGGTCGCCTTCCGCAGCTCGGTCCCGGACGAGGTGGCCGACGCCTTCGTGTCCGCCGGCGACGTCGAGCGGGCCGAGCAGAGCCTGGAGCGCTGGGAGAGCGAGCGGCCGGGATCGCGCAGCCACATCCAGCAGGCGGCCTGGCACGTCCCCCTTCCCTGGTTCACGTTGTTCGAGGACGGCGAGCGGCGGGTCGGGGCACCGTCCTCGGGCCAGGTGGCCCGGCTCACCTACCGGACCAACATGCCCAAGGCGCGCGGCCGCGTCTCCCGGGCCGTCAGCATCCTCCAGGAGTTGATGGACGACGCCGAGATGGTCGTGGCCGTCGAGGAGCTCCGGGCCTGGCTCCACAGCTTCGACCCGGACAGCCTGGTCCAGCTCGACTACGGAGGACTAACCAGAGCAATCCCGTTCGAGGACCTGGTCGCCGACCACTCGGCCGCCGAGGTCTGGGAGGCGCTCGGGGCCCTCGAGGCGGGGGATCTGGACCGCTCGAGCGAGCTCTACCGCTCGTTGAGCGAGCGCTGGTCGGCGCTGCGGGGACGGGAATCCAGCAATTGAGCTCTGCGTACCTTTTGCTAAAGCTCTGGCGGTCGGTTGCCGATAGTCCTACTAGGCGGGGCGGAAAATAGCCCTAAGTTGCTATGGTCTGTCCCATTCGACGCCTCTAGGATATTCAGGACCTCCGCGAGAATCCCGTCTCGATGGGGGGAAGTTCGAGGTGAGGGGTGGCAACCATGTCCGCCAGTCGTACCGTCCAGTCTGCGCCTGCTCCTGAGGCGCTGCTCACCCCGGCGGAGGTCGCCGCGCTGTTCCGTGTCGACCCCAAGACCGTGACCCGCTGGGCCAAAGCAGGCAAGCTCTCGAGCATCCGCACCCTCGGCGGGCACCGTCGCTACCGCGAGACGGAAGTCCGCCAGCTGCTCCGCGGCGTCGAAGCCGGCGGCTAGCCCTTCGACCCGCGTGACCGGCACTACCCAAGGGGGGGCCGGACGTCCAGACGGCGCCTCCCACCGAGGCGCCGTCTGCGTTTCCCGCCCGCCTGCGCCGCCTGGGCCAGCCGGGTCGAGCTGAGCAAGCCAAGCGGGGCATACTGCTGGGGTGGCGGTGATCGGGGTCTGCATCCTGGCGGTGCTGGCCGGGCTGGTCGCGGTGGTTCGCTGGGGCGGCCTGACGGTCGAGCCGCCGCCTGCCCCCACGCGGACGGGACCGGGCGACCCGGCGGCGCCGCCGGCGGTGGAGCTGGTGGTCCGGCGGTACCTGTGGGCGGTGAACCTGGCCGTGGTGGCCGGGGTCGGGGCCGGGGCTCTGGCCGCCGGGGCCGGGGGGCGGCTGGTGATGCGGCTGCTGGCGCTGACGGCGGGCGACGGGGCCCAGGGGCGCATCACCGAGGCGGACGAGGTGGTGGGCCGGATCAGCGCCGGCGGCACGGCCGGGTTCGTGATCTTCACGGCGCTGTTCCTCGGGACCGCCACCGGCGCGGCCTACCTGCTGGTGCGGCGCTGGCTGCCGGCCGGCCGGGCCGGGGGGCTGGTCTACGGGGCGCTGCTGCTCCTGGGGGGCGGGACGCGGCTGGAACCGCTCCGGGAGGGCAACCTGGACTTCGACCTGGTCGGCCCGGGCTGGGTGTCGGTGGTGGCGTTCTCGGCCCTGGTGCTGTTCCACGGCATGCTGGTCGCCGCCCTGGCCGGGCGGGCCAGCCGGGCCATCCCGCTGCTAGGTCGCGACCCCCGGGCCATCGCCGCCCACGCCCCCTTGCTGCTGCTGGCCCCGCTGCCGCCGGTCGTCGCCATCGTGGTCGTGGTGGGCGCGCTGGTCGTCCTGGCCACCAGGGCCCGCCCGGTGATCGCGGCCTGGCACGCCCCCCGGCTCGTCCCGGCCGGGCAGCTGGTCCTGGCCCTTGCCGCCCTGGCGGCGCTTCCCGGCTTCGTCTCCGCCGTCACCGGCATCCTCGGCCGGGGCTAGCTCGTCGACGACCGCACCGAGCAGCCGGTTGAAGGTGCCGGGATCTTCCAGCATGAGGAAGTGCCCGACCCCGGGCATGACCACGGCCCGCACCCCGTGGCGCCGGAGTGCCTCGGTGTCGGTGGGCCGGTAGCCGGGATTGATCGCCACCACCGGCGCGGTCAGCTTCGGCAGAGCGGCGAGGACGGCGGGCTCGTTGCCGACGGCCTGCTCCAACACCTCGATCGCGATCTCGGGAGGGGCGGCCGACATGTCGGCGGCCACCCACTCGACCAGGTCGGCCGCGGCTGGACCGGCCATCCGCCGGACGAGGGCCGCGGCCGCGGTGACGAAGTCCTCCCGGAACGGGGCTACGAACTCCTCGAGCTCCGCCCGGGTCGGTGGATCTCCGAGGGTGTCGTAGGTGTCGGCCCAGACAACCCCCAGCACCTGGTCGCCCAGCCGAAGGGCGGTCTCGACGACCACGTCACCGCCCATCGAGTGACCGATCAGCACGACCTCGCCGAGCCCCAGGTGCCGTACCACCGCGGCGACGTCGTCGCCGAAGGCCGCCATGGTCCACCCCTGACGGCCGCCGCCTGATTCCCCGTGCCCGGCAAGGTCGACGGCTACGACCCGGTGGCGGTCCGAGAAGGCGGCCAGCTGACCGCTCCAGTAGCGACGGTCACACGACCAGCCGTGGACGAACACCAGCGCCGGCGTCCCCGACCCGCGTACCTCGAACGACAGGGGGATGCCGTCCGATGAGAGGGCCACCCCCGGCACCGGCTGCCTGTCCCTGCCCGTCATGGTCCCGCCGACCCGCGCTGACGTGGTGGGCAGGGACGGGATCGAACCGCCGACCTTGCGGTTTTCAGCCGCACGCTCTACCGACTGAGCTACCTGCCCGGGAGACCGGGGCTTGTGGCCTCGGTCCGAGCGGTCCCGACGGGATTTGAACCCGCGACCTCCGCCTTGACAGGGCGGCGAGCACAGCCAAGCTGCTCCACGGGACCACGCATGGTGGTCTTCTGCGTGCCCCCAGCGGAGTTCGAATCCGCGTCGCCACCTTGAAAGGGTGGTGTCCTAGGCCACTAGACGATGGGGGCCCGGCTCGGTTGCGGGGTGGGCCGCGTCGGCCTCGAACCGACGACACCCCGGTTAAAAGCCGGGTGCTCTACCAACTGAGCTAGCGGCCCACGACAGAGCGCGCCGATGGTGCCATCGCCACCGGCGCGCTGTCAAAGGATACCGCCCTGCCACCCCCAGCCGGGGGTTGTCTGCTCGAAGTTGACCGTCACCCAGATGATGTCGTCCTTGATAAAGGTGCCGACCCCGAACAGGTTGGCCTTGCGGTACAGGATGTTGCGCCGGTGTCCGGGGGAGCGCATGAAGGCGTCCTGGATCCGGCGGACCGAGGCGCCGACCCCGTCGGAGCCCATCGAGCCGCAGCCGACGTTCTGGCCCAGCCAGACCCAGTGGTCGGTCGACTTGGAGATGTCGTTGTGCCACAGGGCACGGGCGTCGCAGCGCCCGCCGAGGCGCTGGGCCGACTTGCGGGCCATGGCCACTGGGTGTGACCGGGCCAGCTTGGCAAGGGTGCGCGAGCTGGCCATCGCCTTGTAGCCCTGCTCGCGGCGGTCGGCATTGGTGGCGCGGACGAACGACGCGTCGGTGCGAGGACCGGCACTTGCCGGCACGGTCACCGCGAGCATCCCGGTGACCAGCACGAACGGCATGAGCAGGCGGCGGACCAACATGGGCGCCCTCCTGGGGAAGCGGACAGGGGACCGGACATACGGGTAGTCGGCCGGTCGGGAGGGCCCCTTGAGAACTTCGTTACTGTCCGGCTTCGCGCTCCGCTCTGGCCTGGTCGGCCGGCAGCAGCTTGTAGCCGACGCCACGGACGGTGGCGATCATCGACTCGTGCTCGGGACCGAGCTTGGCCCGGAGACGGCGGACGTGCACGTCGACGGTGCGGGTGCCGCCGAAGAAGTCGTAGCCCCACACCTCCTGGAGGAGCTGCGCCCGGGTCGAGACCCGGCCGGGCCGGGCGGCCAGGAACCGCAGCAGCTCGAACTCCTTGTAGGTCAGGTCGAGCGGCCGGCTCCGGAGGCGGACCTGGTAGGAGACGGGGTCGACGACCAGGTCGCCGACCCGGATGGCGGCGTCGGGGTCGGCCACCACCGGCCGCTGGGTGAGCAGCCGCACCCGGGCCTCGATCTCGGCCGGCCCTGCCGAGGGAAGGAGGAAGTCGGAGGCCCCCCAGTCGCGCTGGAGCCCTGCCAGCCCCGCCTCGGGCATCACGACCAGGATGGCCAGGTGGTCGCCGCCGGTTCGCAGCGCTCGGCAGATCGCCTGGGCGCGGGACAGGTCGCGGGTGGCGTCGACCACCACCAGCTCCTTGGCCGCCGCGGCCGCCATGCTGGCCTCGTCCAGGGGCAGCGTGGCCACGGGGTGGGCCAGGTACTCCAGGGCGGGGAGGACCTCCTTCGCCCCCCCAGCCCGGCCGGTCAGGCAGGCGAGCTCGGCCACCTGGTCTCCTCCGAGTCTGGTTCCCCGCGGCCGCAGCGAACGGCCGCGCACCCTACCATAGCGGCATGGTCAGGATCCGATTGTTCGCCGCCCTGCGGGAGGCGGCCGGGGTGCCCGAGGTGGAGGCCCCGGCGGCCCCGCTCCAGGCCATCCTCGACGAGCTCGGCGACCGCTTCGGCGACCGCTTCGCGGCCGTCCTCGGGTACTCGAGCGTGCTGGTGGACGGCGAGCGCTGGCGCGACCCCGCCGCCGCCGTCCCCGACGGGGCCGAGCTGGCCCTGCTGCCGCCGTTCTCGGGGGGCTGAGCCAGGCCGGTGCTGGCTGGACGTCACCGGCACGTGGCAACCTGGGCGGCCTCATGCGCAAGCTGCTGATCGCCGTCGTGGTCCTGCTCCTGCTCGGCGCCGCCGCCGACTTCGCCGCCGCCCGGGTCTTCGAGGACCGGGTCACCGAGGCGCTCCAGCGCGAGTACGACCTCGGCCGGCGGCCGGTGGTGCAGGTCCGCGACGTCCCGTTCCTGCCTCACCTGGCGACCGGGCGGTTCTCGACCATCGACCTGGCCGCCACCGACGCCACCGCCAGAGGGATCAACGCCGCCCAGCTCAAGCTCACCCTGCACGGCGTCCGGGTGCCCCGGGACGTCCTGCTGGGCGAGCCGGGCCGGATCACCGTCGACCGGGCCGACGGCACCATCGAGCTGACCGAGGCCGAGGTCAACCGGCTGCTGGCCGACCGGCTCCAGGGCGGGACGCTGGCCATCAAGGAGGACGGGGTCGAGCTCCGGGTCAAGGTGCCGCTCCTCGGCCAGACGCTGGAGGCGCGGGTCACCGGGGAGCTGGGCGCCCGCGACGGCCGGGTCACCTTCACCCCGACCGAGATCCGGCTGGGCGAGCAGGGGCGGATCGACCCGTCAACCGAGGACCTGCTGGCCTCCCAGTTCACCTTCGAGGTGCCACTGCCCGAGCTGCCGGCCGGGGTGCGCCTGGAGCGGGTCGACACCCGCCCGGGAACGGTCGTCCTCAGCGGCCGCGCGGCCGGCGTCCGGGTGGACGCCTGATACGCTGGCCCTGTGACCCTCGAGTTCTGGTACACGGCCCTGCTGGTGGCGATGCTGACCGCCGCGGGCGTGTTCGCCGTCTACGTGGTCTACCGCCTGCTCAAGGACTGAAAAGACCCAGGGAGCTGGCACTCGGCTCTCGCGAGCGGTGCCTCCTCGGTCGGACCAGGCCGAGGCTCCCTGGGTTCGGTGATCTGTTTGGATTCCGGGGGTGATCCATTCCCCACGATCGAGGCTGAGTCGCCCTACCGGGCAGTCACCTCACGGGTCCGTACCGGTTCTGACAGCTGGACCACCTCCCTTCTCGCGTGATCCCAGTTAGCCATAGCCCGATCCGGACCGCAAACGGGTATCGCTACCATGGGGGCATGTCCGCTCTGACCTGCGTCGTCGACCGGCCCGACCTGGCCTCGGTCCCCCTCTCGGGGGCCGACGTGCTGCGCTATCTCCACGCCGTCTGCACCCAGCACACCCTCGGCCTGGCTCCGGGCGACGCCACCCAGGGGCTGCTGCTGTCGCCCAAGGGCAAGATCGAGTTCGCCTTCCGCCTGGCCGTGCTGGACGGCGGCGTCCTCCTCGACACCGAGGCGGCCGCCGCCCCGGCCCTGGCCGAGCGGCTGGCCCGGTTCGTGTTCCGCTACGACGTGACCGTGGGCCAGCCGGTCGCGGGGGCGGCCAGCGTGCTCGGCCCGGGCGCCGACGCCGCCCTGGTCGCGGCCGGGCTGCCCGTGCCCGGCCCCGACCGGGCCGGGGTGGCCGGGCCGGAGCTGGTCGTCCACCGGACCCCGGTCGGCGTCGACCTGGTCGGCCCGGGCGCGCCCGCGGCCGCCACCGAGCTGGAGCGGGCCGGCGTCGAACGGTCGCCGGCCGAGCGCTGGGAGCTGGCCCGGGTGGCCGGCGGCCTGCCACGGGCCGGGCACGAGCTGACCGACGACGTGCTGGCCGAGGAGGCCGGCCTGCTGGGATCCCACGTCCACATGGACAAGGGCTGCTACCCGGGCCAGGAGACGGTGGCCAGGGTCCACAACCTGGGCCAGGTCCAGCGCCGCCTGGCCGGTCTCGTCTTCCAGCCCTCCCCCAACGGTGGGGGCGACGGCCTGCCCACCCCCCGGACCGACCTGGTCACCGACGACGGCCGTCGCGCCGGCCAGCTCCGCAGCGTGGTCGACCACCCCGCCCTGGGCCCGATCGGCCTGGCCTATGTGCGCCGGGTGGTCGAAACCGGCCGCCTGGTCCGGGCCGGAGACCGGGTCGCAACGGTCGTGGACTTGCCGTTCGAGTAAATCGCCTACAATCTGTCCCGCTCATGCAAGCACCAGGGGGGGATGGATGAGCGTGGAGGTAGTGCCAGGCGGCCAGCGCCGCATCGACCGGGTGCTCGACCCGGGGTTCACCGAGGGGGTCGACCAGCTCGGCCTGCCCGAGCTGCGCGCCCGCCGTGAGGAGGCCGAGGCCGAGGAGGCCGACGTCTCCTATCTGCGGCGGCTGCTCCAGGGCCGCCTCGACATCCTCAGGGCCGAGCTGGTGCGCCGGTCGGCCACCGACGAGCAGGACGTGGCCGGGCTGCTGGCCGGCCTGCCGGCCATCCTGTCCGACGACTCGCCGGGCACGACCTTCAGTGCCGTGCCCCGGGTCCAGGTGCCGTCGCGGGCAGGGGAGCACCGGCGCCGGGTCGAGCGGCTGGTGTCGGACGAGACCATCGCCCGCCTGCCCGAGCTGGACGTCGAGGAGCTGACCAGGGCGGTCGAGGTCCTGTCGGCGGAGGAGGAGAAGGTCTCGACCCACCGCCGGACCGTCCAGCGGGTGGTCGACCTGCTCCGTGGCGAGCTGGCCCGCCGCTACCGGGACGGCACCGCCCAGGTGTCGCAGCTCCTCGAGTGATCTCCTCGATCTCCTCGAAGGGCTCAAGTCCGGCTGACTCTGGTCCGATGGGTACAGCGATGGAGCTGAACCGTGTGCTCATCGTCGACGACGACCCCGCCATCAGGCGGGTCGTCTCCGCATTGCTCGACCTGGACGAGTACGGCCTGCTCGAGGCGGCCGACGGCCAGGCCGCCCTCGAGGTGGTCAAGGTCGAGCGGCCCGACCTGGTCATCCTCGACCTCACCATGCCGAGGCTGGACGGGCTCCGGGCCTGCCAGGCCCTGCGCTCGGACCCCGAGCTGGCAGCCGACGAGCAGCTGCGCTACGGGTTCCTGCTCCACGACGTCGGCAAGGTCGGCATCCCCGAGGCGGTGCTCAACAAGCCCGGCCCGCTGGACGCCGACGAGTGGGAGGTGATGCGGGCCCACCCGCTGCTCGGGGTCCAGATGGTGGCCGCCATCAAGTCGCTCGGCAGCGCCGTCGAGGTGATCCGCTGCCACCACGAGCGCTGGGACGGCAGGGGCTACCCGACCGGGCTGGCCGGCGACGCCATCCCGGCCGGGGCCCGGGTGTTCTCGGTGGCGGACGCCTTCGACGCCATGACCTCCGACCGCCCCTACCGCAAGGCCATCCCCTTCGACCAGGCCTGCCAGGAGGTCGCCGACGGGGCCGGGTCCCAGTTCGACCCCGCCGTGGTCGACGCCTTCACCGCCCTCGTCCCGGAGCTGCCGGGCCTCCACGCGGCCCTGCACGCCGGGCCTGTGGACAGCCTGGCGCACTCGATTCCCTAGTCCGCTACGCTCCCCCACCGGGGGGCTGCGCCCGGAGCCGGGTCGCTCCGGGGTGCCCGGTGGAACCTTGCAGAAGGAGGCGGCCGTGGAGGTCCTGGCCGAGGTCGAGCGGTCCGGGTTCGTCGAGAGCCGGCACTTGGGCGCGGTCGCGGTGGCCGACGCCGACGGGCGGCTGCTGGCCACCGCCGGCGACCCCAGCCTGGTCGTCTACCTGCGCTCCAGCGCCAAGCCGTTCCAGGCCCTGGCCGTGCGCGCCCTCGGGGTCGAGGCCGAGCTCGGCCTTGGCGAGGTGGCCCTGGCCGGCGCCTGCGGCTCCCACAACGGCGAGCCCGACCACGTGGCCTCGGTCCGCAAGGTCCTGGAGGCGGCCGGCCTTGACGAGTCGGCCCTGCGCTGCCCGCCGGCCCTGCCCACCGACCGCACGGCCCGCCAGAAGGTCGACCGCCCGGCCCCCGTCTACCACAACTGCTCCGGCAAGCACGCCTACATGCTCGCCGGGTCGGTGGTCAGGGACTGGGCCCCCGAGCGCTACACCGAGCCCGACCACCCCCTCCAGGCGGTGGTCGGCGACACCCTGGCCGAGTACACCGGGGCCCCGATCGAGCATGTCGGCGTCGACGGCTGCGGCGTCCCCGTCCACGCCTTCCCCCTGCACGCCCTGGCCACCGCCTACGCCCGCCTCGGGGCCCGGGCCACCGCCCGCGAGGAGGGCCCGGCGGCCCTGGTCGAGGCCGTCCGCCACCACCCGTTCATGCTCGCGGGCACCGGCCAGCTCGACACCCTCCTGCTCGAGGCCACCAACGGCCGCATCCTGGCCAAGGTCGGCGCCGAGGCCACCTACGGCGCCGTCGACCTCTCCACCGCCACCGGCCTCGCCCTCAAGGTCATCGACGGCGCCCCCCGCGCCCGCGCCGCCGCCCTCCTGGCCGCCCTTCGCGCCCTCGAGTGGCTCACCGACGCCGAGTGGGAGGCCGTCATCGACTCCGCCACCGTCGAGATCCACGGCGCCGGCCACACCGTCGGCACCGTCCACCCGGCCAAGCTCGAGCTCTCGACCCCGGACTGACCGGCGGGGCCGCAGGGCTGCTTGCAAAAGTTATACAACTCGGACTACCCTTGCTAGCGTCAGGGAGGAGGAACGGTCGTGCCAGCGGGGATGGAGCAGCTGGGTGACGTTGGTCGCTACATTCGCGAGCAGCGGCGCCAGGCGGAGCTGTCCCTGCGGAAGCTGGCCAGCCAGGCCGGGGTGTCGAACCCCTACCTGTCCCAGATCGAGCGGGGGCTGCGGCAGCCGTCGGCGCGGATCCTCAAGGACATCGCCAAGGCGCTGCGGATCAGCGCCGAGACGCTCTACGTGCGGGCCGGGATCCTCGACCAGGAGGCCGAGCCCACCGACCTGGAGGTCGGGATTCTCCGGGACCCTCACCTGACCGAGCGGCAGAAGCAGGTCCTGATCGAGGTCTACCGCTCGTTCCGGGCCGAGGGCGCTGCGGCGCCTCTGCCGACGTAGCTGACAGAAAGGAGCATCACCAGATGCCGACACCAACCGCCAAGGACGCCAAGCAGGCCCTGTACGCCGTGGCCGGCGTGGCCGACCTGGCCGTCTCCACCATCCGGCACCTGCCGGCCGACGC
>JASLIH010000192.1 GCA_030152105.1 Actinomycetes bacterium | reverse complement strand
GCTAGAGGTCGACGAGCTGGCCGCGCATGCGCTCGATCGCCCGGCGGAGCAGGCGCGAGACATGCATCTGGGAGATGCCCATGCGGGCGGCGATCTCGTCCTGGGTCAGCTCCTCGACATAGCGCAGGAGCACGATCTGGCGCTCCCGCTCCGGCAGCCGTCCGATCAGCTCGGGCAGGACCAGCAGGTCCTCCAGCTCCTCGCGGTGGCGCCGGTCGACCACGAAGTCGCCGAGGACGGCCTCGCCGTCCTCGCCGGCCGGCTGGTCCAGGGACGGCGCCGAGCGGGTCTGGGCGACCTCGATCGCCTCAAGGACCTCCTCCATGCTGGTCCCGAGGTACTCGGCCAGCTCGGGGACGGTGGGGGAGTGGCCGAGCTGCTGGGGCAGCTCGTCGATGGCCCGGCACAGCCGCAGGGCCAGGTCCTTGGTGCCGCGAGGCACCCGCAGGCGCCAGCTGGCGTCGCGCAGGTGGCGCTTGAGCTCGCCGACCACGGTGGCCACGGCGTAGGGGATGAAGGGGTTGGCGCGCTCCGGCTGGTAGCGGTCGACCGCCTTGACCAGCCCGAGCCGGGCCACCTGGCGCAGGTCCTCCAGGGACACGGCCCGGTTGCTCCGGTAGCGCTCGGCCAGCCGGTCGGCCAGGCCGAGATAGGCCAGGATGATGCGCTCGCGCAGGACCGGGTCACGGCTCTGGGCGTAGTCACGGAACCACTGCTCGACACGCTGGACGGCGACCTCGTCCTCCGGACGGACCTCGAGCGGTTCAGCGAACGCTCCAGTAGCCGGGGGATCGAGCGGGTCGACGCCGAAATCGACTACCGCGGACGACATAGCGACCTCCAAGAGGTGCGGTCGGCCCGCGGGGACAAGGCGGGACCTGCCATTGCTCTGCGAACCTAGCATCTCCCTGCCCACATGGAGATAAACCCGGTCTCGAGGTTGGTTCGTACGTTTCGACCGGATCAGCTGGCTGACCACCAGGCCCACCGGCGTGGGGTCACGGCCACCACCGGGCCCGGCGGACGGTCGTTCCGGTAGGGGGGATAGCGGCTGGCCAGGGCGTCCAGGGCGGCCTCGGCGGCCGCCCCCTGGAGGGTGGCCGCCGAGCCCTGGAGCTCGACCCACCACAACGCCGTCCAGTCCTCCTCGTAGTGGTCCACCAGCAGGGCCACCCGGGGGTCGGCGGCCAGGTCGCGCTCGCGCCGCAGCGGGCCGGGCCGCTTGGGCTTGACCCGGTCCACCGCCCACACCGCGGCCCCGTCGTGCCAGGCGAAAGTCACCGGGACCAGCCTCGGCCCGGCGGCCGAGAGGGTGGCCAGGCTGGCCACCCTCTGTGCCGCGAACCGGGCCAGCACCGCCGCCGGCGGCCCCTCGGGCCCGGCCCCTCCGCTGCTGTCCGCTCCCGTCATCCCCTGGCCAGGAAGTCGTCGAGGCGGTCGAAGGACTCGGCGGCCCCGGTCTCCATGCCGGACTGGAGCATCCCGTCGCGGTCGGCGACCGACTGGAACACCGAGGTGTCGGTCATCAGCGTCCTGCCGTCCTGGTCCTCGAGCACGATGGTCTCGAGCAGCACGTGGCCGGGCATGCCCTCGTACTCGAAGGTGTAGACGATCCGCTCGGGGGCCTGCAGGTCGTGGTACACACCGTGGAACCCGTACTCGTTGCCCTCGGCCTCGCGCTCGACGAAGCGCCAGCGTCCGCCGGGGCGGGCCTCCAGCTGGTCGACGACTGTGTCGCTGTTGGCCTGGCCCCACCACTGCCGGACCGCGTCCGGGTCGGTGAAGGCCTTGAAGACCAGGTCGCGGGGGCCGTCGAAGCTACGGGTGATGACGATCTCGTGCGTGCCGGGGTCGGCGACGACCTTCATGTCGCTCATTGATCGGCTCCTTTCCGCTGTGCCTCGCGCAGGTAGTTGTCCAGTCGCTCGTAGCGACGCTCGCTCTCCTCCCAGAACCGCCGGTATCCCTCTACCCAGTCGGCCACCTCCTTGAGCGGGTCGGCCTCCAGCCGGCAGGGCCGCCACTGGGCCTCCCGTCCCCGCGTGATCAGGCCGGCTCGCTCCAGCACCTTGAGGTGCTTGGACACCGCAGGGAGGGTCATGTCGAACGGCTCGGCCAGCTCGGTCACCGACGCCGCCCCGGCCATCAGCCGGGCCAGGATGGCCCGCCGGGTCGGGTCGGCCAGGGCCGCGAAGGTGTCGTCGAGTCGCTCGGAGTCCATCTGCTTAACCTCTCAGTTAATTAACCTATCGGTAAAGTAGAGGATGTGGGGACGGCTGTCAAGCTGTCCGCACCGACGCGGAACCAGCGCAGGAGGCAGCCGTGGCCGATCCCGTCCGTCTCGCCCTCATCGGGTGTGGGCGCATCGCCCAGGTCGCGCACCTCCCGGCGGTCGAGAAGGCCGACGGGGTCGAGCTGGTGGCGGTCTGCGACCCCAGTGACGCGGTGGCCGGCCCGGTCGCGCGCCGCTACGACGTCGCCGCCTACACCGACCGGCGGTCGGTCTGGGCCGACGCGTCGGTGGAGGCGGTGATTGTCACCGCACCCGACCGGTTCCACCACGCACTGGCGTCGGAGGCACTCGGCACCGGCCGGCACGTGCTGGTCGAGAAGCCCCTGACCGCGACCCTGCCCGAGGCCGAGGACCTGGTCGAGCTGGTGGACCGGACCGGGCTGACGCTCCAGGTGGGGGCGATGAAGCGCCACGACGAGGGGGTCCGGTACGCCCGCCGGTTCATCGCCGAGCGCCTCGGCCAGGCCCGCTCCTTCAACGCCTGGTACCGCATCGGCGACCTGCGCCCGGGCATCGAGGCGGCCCTGTTCCCGCCGGTCGTCGCCGAGACCGCCGCCCGCCGGCAGGAGGCGGGGTTCAAGGCCGACCGCCGCCGGTACCTGCTCGCGACCCACGGGGCCCATGTGTTCGACACCGTCCGGTTCCTGCTCGGCGAGGTGGCGTCGGTGGCCGCCCGGCACCGCCAGGACGGCCCCGACCATGTGTGGCAGGCGCTCTTGACCACCACGGCGGGCGCCGTCGGCACGGTCACCATCGCCGCCGACGTCCCCGGCCTGCCCAGCGAGGGCATCGAGGTCTTCGGCGCCACCGGGGCGGTCCGGGCCGATCTCCACTTCCCGTTCTACCGCCGCGCCGCGACCGTGCACGCCTACACCGACGGCGCCGTGGTCTACCCGACCCTCACCGACGGCGACGCCTACCGGCGCCAGGTCGAGGCGTTCGCCCGGGCCATCCGCGCCGGTGACCGTCCGGTCCCGGACGTGCGCGACGGGCTGGCGGCCGTCCGCCTCATCCAGGCCACAGCGACCGCGGTCGAGCGCGGGTCCGAGGTGCGGCTGTGAGCGACGCCGCGCGCCACGGCACCGGCGGGCTGGCGGAGCGGCTGGGCATCTTCGCCCGCACCTTCCCTCGCGAGACCCCCGAGGAGGTCGCCGCCGCGGTCGCCCGGGCCGGCTACGCCCTCGGGCACTGGAACTTCGCCGCGGTCGGCCGCTCGACCCTGGCCGGCGACGTCGGCCGGGCGCAGGTGGCCGGCGTCCGGCGCGCGTTCGACGGGGCCGGCGTCGCCATCCCCAGCGTCTCGGCGACCTTCAACGTCATCCACCCCGACCCCGAGCGCCGCGCCGCCCAGACCGCGCGGGCGGTCCGGCTGATCGGGCTCGTCCCGGAGCTGGGGGCCGAGGTCGTCACCCTGTGCTCGGGCACACGCGACCCGGACGACATGTGGCAGGCCCACCCGGGGAACCTCGCCGAGGATGCCTGGACCGACCTGCGGCGGACCCTGGACGCCCTGCTCGAGGCCGCGAGCGAGGCCGGGGTGCGCCTGGGCATCGAGCCGGAACCGGGCAACGTCGTCCGGGACGCCCGGACGGCGGCGCGGCTCCTGGCCGAGCTGGGCGACGACGCGCCCGTCGGCATCGTCCTCGACCCGGCGAACCTGCTGACGCCCGAGACCATCTCGCGCCAGTCCGAGATCCTCGCCGAAGCCGTCGACCTCCTCGGCCCCAGGGTCGTCGGCCTCCAGGCCAAGGACGTGGCCGCCTCCGGGGCCGCGGCCGCCGGCACCGGCCTGCTGGACTACCCGGCGGTGCTCGCTCAGCTGGCCCCCCTGCCCCCGGTCCCGCTGATCGTCCAGGACGCCAGCGAGGACGACGCCGCCCGGGTCAGGTACGACCTCCTGCGCTGGCACACCGGGCTGGACGCATCACGCGTAGTAGGTTCCTGAATCCGAGCTGGGGCTCACAGTTGTCGGGACCGCTCGAGGCCCGGATCGGAAGAGGAAGGAGACATGCCATGCGGCTGATCTTGATGATCAAAGGTGATCCACAACCGGGCGCAGCGCCCAGCGAGGAGCTCCTCGACGCGATGGGCAGGTACAACGACGAGCTGAAAGAGGGGGGCGTGCTCGTCGACCTGGCGGGGCTGCTCCCGAGCGCCATGGGGAGGCGTGTGCGGCTCTCTGGGGGAGGCCGCTCTGTCATCGAGGGGCCGTTCCCCGAGTCGAAGCAGCTGGTCGCGGGCTACTGGATCCTCCAGGTGCCGTCGATGGACGAAGCCGTGGAATGGGCCGAGCGGTTCCCCTTCGAGGCGTGGTCCCGGATCTACCCGGGCGAGTACGGCGCCGAGGTCGAGATCGAGATCCGGCAGGTGTTCGAGCCGGAGAGCTAGGAGATCCGGCGGCGGTAGGTGACCATGGCGAAGCTGTACGCGACGATGAGGATG
>JASLIH010000188.1 GCA_030152105.1 Actinomycetes bacterium | reverse complement strand
GGCGACGGTGGCCAGCTCCTCGGCTGTCTGCACGGCCAGGTAGCGGGGTTGCCAGGCCGGGGCGAACTTCTTGTTGAACTGGTAGAGGGACTGGATCGGGAACCGGCGTGACAGTTGGCGTAGTCCCCAGCGGGCGGCCCGCAACGACAGTCCCAGGTCGGGGCCGGCGTCCAGGATGGCGCGGAGGAACGAGAAGTTGAGCGACAGCCGCCGGATCCCGAGTGCTGGCAGTTGCCTGGCCGCCTCGACGACCAGGAAGTCGTTGAGGATGGTGGGGGCGTCGCGGTCGCGCCGCATGGCGTCGAGGCTGGCCCCGTCACCGTCCCAGGGGACCAGGTGGAGGAGGCCGAGGGGGTGGCCGGCGGCGTCGCGGCCGACGACCAGGAACCCGGCGGCATCCCGGGGGTCGAACAGGCGCCCCAGGGCCATGGAGAAGCCCCGCTCGGGCGTGCCGCCGGGCCAGTGGGCGGCCAGGGCGCGGAGGCGGGCCAGCTCGTCGGGGTCCAGCCCGCCGACCCGGCTGACGGTGGCGGTGAGCCCGGCCCGCTGGGCCCGGTGCCAGCTTTGGCGGGCGATCCGCACCGCGCGGCCCTCGAGGGTGAACCGGTCCAGCTCCAGGACGGCCTCGTCGCCCAGATAGAGGGTGGTGAGGCCGGCCGCCTGGTAGGTGTGGGCGGCGGCGGCGCCGCAGCCGAGCGCGGCGGCGGTCCGGCCCTGGGCGGCCGCCTCGGCCAGGAATGCGGCCACCGCGCCCGGCCATCCGGCCGGCGGGCCGAGCGGGTCACCGGCGGCCAGGGCGACCACCCCGACCGGCGCCCACGACACCAGGGCATCGCCGTCTCGGACGCTCATCCGGTCGTCGCGGAGGGCGAAGTAGGCGAGCGAGTCGCCGGAGGCGGCCACGGCGTCGGCCAGCCCGGGGTCGCGAGCCGGCCGGACCAGGGCCGGGGCGAGCGCGCGCACCACCACCACCAGCGCGCCGAGGTAGAAGACGGCCGCTACCGAGGCGGGGAAGACGCGGCCGAAGCGGCCGTCAAACGCGATGCCGGAGCCGAGCCCGACCGCCATGCGGCCGGTCTCACCCGCGATCCGGGCCACCGTTATCGGCCCGGCCACGTCGTCGGCGTTGGCCAGCAACCCGAGCGCCGAGTAGCCGGCGGTGGCCAGCACGACCAGCAGCGCCGGGCGGAGCGCCGCCCGGCGCTCCAGCGGCCCCGGCCGGGCGGTGAACCAGCCGGCCTGGCTGACCAGCAACCCGGCCAGGAACGCCTCGACCAGCGCCTCCTCCACGTCCAGGCCCTTGGCGACGTTGAGCACGGCACTGCCCCCCAGCAGCGTCACGGTGGCCAGCCAGGCCAGCCGCTGGCGGCGCCGGAGCCCACCGGCCAGCAGCAGCAGGCCGATCCCGGCGGCTGCGGTGGCCGCGGTGGCGCCCACCGACACCGCTCCGGGGACCAGCTCGTCGAGGGCTCGCAGCCGGTCGGCCTCTGCCGGCAGCAGCGCCGACAGCAGGTTGAGCACGCCGGCCAGGGCGGCCAGGGCGGCGGCCAGCCGGGGGGCCGGCCAGGCACGCCGCACCCGGCCGCGCCCGGCCGCGGATCCATGCACGGCCGCCGGGTCGACCCGGGCGGCCGGGACCGCGGTCGTGTCGCGGGCCACCATGGATCCGGTCCTCCTCCTCCGGGAGCGGGACAGTTCTACCGCGAGCTCGATGAGAGCCGGGTGAGATCGCCCGGGCCGGGCAGCCATTCTCATGGTTCTCTCACACCAGATCGGCTGGGCTGGTGGACCATGGGTAGGGAGGAGATGAGCATGCGAGTGCTGCTGGTCGAGGACGAGATCAAGATGTCCCGGGCCATCCGGCGTGGGCTCGAGCAGGAGGGCTACGCGGTCGACGCCGCGCTCGACGGCAACGACGGCCTGCACCGGGCCACCGAGTGGGACTACGACGCCATCGTGCTCGACATCCTGCTCCCGGGCCTGGACGGCATCGAGGTCTGCCGGCGGCTCCGCCTCGCCGGGCGCTGGGCGCCCGTGCTCATGCTCACCGCTCGCGACCGGGTGGCCGACCGGATCAGCGGCCTGGACGTCGGCGCCGACGACTACCTGGTCAAACCGTTCGCGTTCGGGGAGCTGCTGGCCCGCCTGCGTGCCCTGGTCCGACGGGGAGCCCGCGAGCGGCCGGCCGTCCTCACCGTCGGCGAGCTGGTCCTGGACCCGGCCGCCCACGTCGTGAGCCTGTCGGGCCGGCCGGTGCTGCTGTCGGCCCGGGAGTTCGCCCTGCTCGAGTTCCTCATGCGCCGCCCCGGCCAGGTGGTGAGCCGTACCGAGATCCTCGAGCACGTCTGGAACTACAACTATGACGGCCTCTCCAACGTGGTCGACGTCTACGTCGGCTACCTGCGTCGCAAGCTCGAGCAGCCACCCGGCCTGGTGTGCATCCGCACCGTCCGGGGCGTCGGCTACGGGCTCGAGCCGGCGTAGCGGCGTGGCTGGCTGGCTCGCCCGCCTCCCGGTCCGGGCCCGCCTCACGGCCTGGTACGTGGCCCTGCTGGCGGTGATCCTGGCCACGCTCGCCTTTTTCCTACTGTTGCGCCTGCGTGCCGACCTGGTCGCCGAGGTCGACAAGGGCCTCGACGCCCAGGCGGTCGGGGTCCTGGCCGACACCGACGGCGGCGCCGCCAGGTTGTCCGAGGACAGCCTGGCCGGCCTGTCCCGCGGCGCGACCGTCGCCCAGCTGCGGTCCTCCGCCGGCCAGGTCCAGGACCGGGCCGGCACCGGGGTACCGGCCCGGTCCCTGCTCACCCCGGCGATGGTGCGGCAGGTGCTGGACGGCCACCCGGTGCGGGCCGAGATGCGCCCGGGACCGGACAGGACGCGCTACCGGGTGCTCGGCCTGCGCCGGACGCCGCGGACGGTGCTGGCGGTCGCGGCCCCACTGACCGAGGTCGACAAGTCGGTTGAACGGCTGCGCCTGCTTCTCCTCGTGGCCGGCCCGATCGCGCTGGTCCTGGCCGGTGGGGGCGGGTGGCTGCTGGCCAGGGCGGCGCTGCGGCCGGTCGACCGGATGGCCGAGCAGGCCGGGGCGATCGGCGCCAACCGGCTGCACGACCGGGTGTCGGTGCCCGACGCCGCCGACGAGCTGGCCCGCCTGGCCGTCACCCTCAACGGCATGCTCGACCGCATCGAGCACGGCGTGGCCGAGCAGCGCCGGTTCGTCGCCGACGCCTCCCACGAGCTGCGCACGCCGCTGGCCGTGATGCGGGCCGAGCTGGAGGTGGCGCTCCGCGCCGACGACCCGGCCGCCGGGGCTTCCGAGGTGCTGGACAGCGCGGCCGAGGAGGTGGCCAGGATGAGCAAGATCGTCGACGACCTGCTCACCCTGGCCCACCGCGACGAGAACCGGCTGGAGCTGCTCCTGGAGCGTTTCGACCTGGGCGAGGTCGCCACCAAGGTCGCCACCCAGCTCCGCCCGCTCGCCGAGAAGGCGGGCGTCCAGCTCACCGTGGATGCCTCGTCGGCGCCGGTCGTGGCCGACCACACCCGCATCACCCAGGTGGTCACCAACCTGGTCGACAACGCGGTCGAGTACGCCGGCCCGGGCGCCTCGGTCCAGGTCCGGGTCTGGGACACCGCCGACGGGCCCGGGCTGGCCGTGACCGACACCGGCCCCGGGATCGCCCCCGAGCACCTCGCCAGGGTGTTCGACCGCTTCTACCGGCTGGACGCGGCCAGGACCAGAGCCCGCGGAGGCAGCGGGCTCGGCCTGGCGATCTGCAAGGAGCTGGTCGAGGCGCACGGCGGGCGCATCTCGGTCAGAAGTGTTCCCGGCGCCGGGTGCACCTTTGCCCTGACCCTGCCAGCCGAGCCGCCGGGCGAGGCCCCCCGGAGGGCGCGATGAGCGGGTTCCATCCACCGGAACCACCGCACCCCGTCAGCCGGCGGGCCCTGCCCCGGCTGCTCCTCCTGCTGGTGGCGACCAGCGTGGTCCTCAGCGGCCTGGCCCTGGCCGGGGTGCTGCCGGCGGCTCGGATGGCCACGGCCGCCGCCCTGGAGGTCAGTGGCGACGCCCATCCGCTCGGCCGCCTGCTGGCCCCGCCGCCGGCCCGCTCGGTCATCCGCGCCGCCGACGGATCGGTCCTGGCCGTGCTCCACGGCGACCAGGACCGGGTGGTGGTCCCGCTGTCGGCGGTGCCGATGACGGTCCGCGACGCCGTCCTGGCGATCGAGGACGCCCGCTTCTACGCCCACGGCGCCCTCGACCTGCGCGGCATCGCCCGGGCGGCGGTCGCCGACGTGACCAGCGGCCACATCCGCCAGGGAGGCAGCGACCTCACCCAGCAGTACGTCAAGAACGTGGTCACCGGAGACCGCCGCAGCCTGCACCGCAAGCTGGTCGAGGCGCTGGATGCCATCCAGCTCCAGCGGCACCTGAGCAAGGACCAGATCCTGGCCGCCTACCTCAACCGGGTCTACTTCGGCGACGGGGTCTACGGGATCGCCGCCGCCTCCGAGCACTACTTCTCCCGGCCAGTCGGGCGCCTCACCCTGGCCCAGGCGGCCTCCCTGGCCGGCACCATCGCCAACCCCGAGCGGTACCGGCCGACCGGTGGCCCGGTCGCCCGGGCCCGCCGCGACCAGGTCCTGGACCGGATGGCGGCGGTCGGCTTCGCCAGCCCGGCCCGGGTCGCGGCGGCCAAGCGGCAGCCGCTGCGGCCAAGGCTGCACCGCGAGGCGGTCCACTTCCCCTATTTCGTCGACGACGTCACCCGCGCCCTGCTCGACGACCACGCCCTCGACCGAGCCCTCGGCCCGGCCGGCTCGGCGGCCCGGCGGCAGGCGGTGTTCGAGGGCGGCCTGCGGGTTGCCACCACCCTCTCGCCCGCCGACCAGCACCTGGCCGAGCAGGCGGTCACCGGCCGGTTGGCCGGCGTCGGCCTCGGCGGCGCGCTGGTCAGCCTCGACCCGGCCAGCGGGGCGGTGGTGGCCATGGTCGGCGGCCGCGACTTCGCCAGCTCCAAGGTGAACCTGGCCACCGGTCAGGGAGGCGGTGGCTTCCCGCCCGGCTCCTCGTTCAAGGTCTTCTACCTGGTCTCCGCCCTCGAGCAGGGCATCCCGGCCAGCACCAGCTTCGACACCGCCTCGCCGACCACGGTGACGGCGCCGGCCTGCCCGGCCGGCTACAGCGTCCACAACGCCGAGCCGGCCTCGCCCGGCCGCATCGCCCTGGCCCAGGCCACCGCCGAGTCCGTCAACACCTACTTCGCCCAGCTGATGGTGCGGGTCGGGACCGCCAACGCGATCCGGATGGCCCGGCGCATGGGGATCACCTCGCCGCTGCGCGACTACTGCTCACTGGTCCTCGGCACCGAGAACGTGACCCCGCTGGAGCTGGCAAGCGCCTATGCCACCCTGGCCGCCGGCGGGATCCACTGCCAGCCGGCCACCATCACCCGGATCACCGGCCCGACCGGCCGGGTCCTGTACGACGGGCGGCCCTCCTGCCGCCGGGTCCTCGACCCACAGGTGGCGGCGGCCGCCGTCGACATCCTGCGCGGGGTCGTGGGGCCGGGCGGGACCGGCTTCCGGGCCGCCATCGGCCGGCCCGTGGCCGGCAAGACCGGCACCACCACCAGCTTCGCCGACGCCTGGTTCACCGGCTTCACCCCCCAGCTGGCCACCTCGGTCTGGGTCGGCGACCCGCTCAGGCAGACCCCGATGGCCGACCAGTTCAATGGCGGCCCCGTCTACGGCGGCACCTTCCCCGCCCTCATCTTCCACGACTACATGGCCGCCGCCCTGGCCGCGCCACCGCGCCACCAGCACGGATGATCATCGCCGGCCGGGTGATGGCCTACCAGCGTCCGTTCCTGACCGCGGTCGCCGGCAACGGCCTGCTCGCCACGGCCCCCGCCTCGGTCTCGTTCCTGCTCGCGACGCTCGTCGTGAGCGCCCTGTGGCACGACCCGGCGGGCGGGCACCGGGTGGTGGCCTCCTGCTGCGCCTGGCGGGCCACCGACCTGCCCCGAGGCCCGCTGCTCCCCTTGCTGGGGAGCGCCTTCCTGATCCGGCGGCCGGTCGAGGCGGTCTGGACGGTGGCCGCCACCTGGCTGGTGCTCGGGCCGCTGGAGACGGCCATCGGCAGCCGGCGGCTGCTCGCCCTCGGCGCCGTCGGCCATGCCCTCCCCACCGCCCTGGTCGACCTGTGCTGGCTGGCCAGCGGCAGGGCCGGGCAGGGGCTGGCCGTGCTCGACGTCGGGACCTCGGCGGTGGTGGTCACTGCGGCCGCCGCCCTGGCCGTTGCGACCCGGTCGCTGCCGGTGGCCGCCGTGCTGGCAGCCGGGCTGGCCGTCGACGTCGTTGTCGCTCCCGACCTGGCCACGGCCGAGCACCTGCTCGCGGTCCCCATCGGGGTGGCCCTGGCCCTGGTCTTCTCGCGGCACCGGCCCCCGGGTCCTCCCACGGCTCGAGCTCAGTGGCAGGTCCCGCTGCCGTGGTCGGTGAACGGGGCTCCGGCGGCGTGGGCGAAACGCCACCGGTAGCCGCCAGGCTGGAGGGTGAGGCGCAGCACCCCGAACGTGCCGGCCATTCGGATCCGGCTGTTGGCCGGGTGGCGGCGGGAGGCGTCGCCACGGTGTGGCGGGGCGGCGGGGGTGTCGCCATGACGGCGGCGGCTCCCCGCGGCGCCGGTCCTCCTGGCACCGTCCTACGGCGGCGAGCGTGAGCGCCGGATGAGTTGGGACCCCGCGCGGGGAGCTCTCACTGCGCCCTCATCGGGCTCGACCGCGGGCGGCCAGTTCCTTGGCGTGGTTCGCTGGATGCGCTATGGGTCCCCCGACTATGGGGGGAGCGGGCGGCCGCAGTTCATCAGGACCCTGGTGATGCTTGCCGCGACGCTGGTGTCGCTGTCGGCGGGCGCCCTGGTCGCGCCGGCGGCCGGGACTCCAGCCAACCGTGTGACCCCCAGCCTGGTCCAGCTCGGGATCGAGCCGGGTGCCCTGCAGCCGGCCGGTCCGGTGCCGCGGCCGCCAGTCGAGGCCCCCGGGCCGCGCCCACGGCCGATCCTGCTGCTCAGCCTGCTGGTGGTCCCGCTGCTGGGCGGCGTCTACTGGGCGCAAGCGCGACGTGCGCCGGCGGTGGGCCCGGCACGCCTGTGGAGGCGCAGCTGGTCGGTGCGGCTGCCAGCTCGAGCGCCCCCGCACCCTACCGCCTGACGTCCACCCGCGGCCTGTTCTGACCGCCGCTGGGTGCTGCCCCGGTCAAACGGGCCCAACAGTCACAGATCACTGGCGGACAAGGAGCTTGCGATGCGAGCCAGCCTGCAGCGGGTTCTCCACGCGCTGACCGGCCGCAGACCCCCTGCAACCGAGGCCATCACGATCGGCGTCCTGCCCAGCATGCGGCGTCGGCGTGGCTGGGCCCGGTCGGTGGAGCGGCTGCTGGCGGCAGCCGGGTACCGGCCAGACGGTCGGCAGTTCCGGCACCCGGACTGGGAGGCGCCCCTGATGCTGCGCACCCAGGTCGTCCCTGGCCTGCCATGCGGAGCTGGCGGCCATCAACGCCGCACTCCTGGACCAGCGCCGGCCCATCTCGGCCCAGGCGCTGCGGCAGCTCAAGCCGTTCCTGAACGACCCGAACGCGTCGCCGCTGTTCGGTGAGGACCCGGCGCTCGCCCGCAAGGCCGCCGAGCAGTTGCAGTGGAGCTTCACCGGACGCCCAGAACCCTGAGCGGCCGTTGGGGTCGCGATGTAAGGTGCAGGCCATCAGCTGTCCCTGCCGGTGGCGGAGGATGTCATGGCTGCCAGAAGACAGTGGAGCGATCTCAGCCCGCGCACCCGCGGACTGCTCATCACCGCGGCAGTTGCCGAAGGCATCCTGAAGGTTGCCGCCCTGGTCGACATCAAGCGCCGGCCGGCAAGCCAGATCCGAGGGCCGAAGTGGATCTGGGCCGCGGTCGTGGCCGTCGTCAGCTCCGCCGGGATCCTGCCAATCTCCTACTTCGCGCTCGGGCGGCGGCGGGACCCTACCCGAGCCGGCAGGGGAGATGCAGGACGCTAGCCACGCCCCACGAACGGCATCTTGGTCGCCATGACGGTCATGGTGGCGACGTTGGCGTCCAGGGGCAGCCCGGCCATGTAGCACACGGCCCGGGCCACGTCGGCCACGTCCATCCTCGGTTCGGGCCGGACGCTGCCGTCGGCCTGGGGCACGCCGGTCGCCATGGGCTCGGTCAGGTCGGTGGCGGCGTTGCCGATGTCGATCTGCCCGCAGGCGATGTCGTGGGCCCGCCCGTCCAGCGACGTCGACTTTGTCAGCCCGGTGATCGCGTGCTTGGTGGCGGTGTAGGCGACCGACCCGGGCCGGGGGACATGGGCCGAGATCGAGCCGTTGTTGATGATCCGGCCGCCGCGGGGCCGCTGGTGGCGCATCACCCGGAACGCCTCCCGGGTGCAGAGGAACGCCCCGGTCAGGTTCACCGCCACCACGGCGTCCCACTCGGCGAGGGGGACCGTGTCCAGCTCGCGGGCCGGCGCGCCGGTGCCGGCGTTGTTGAAGAGGAGATCCACGCGGCGATGCCGCTCCACCGCCCGGTCGAACAGCGCCCGCACCGACGCCTCGTCGGTGACGTCGGCCGGTACCGGGTCGAGCACCCCGGGCAGCCGGGCACCCTGCTGGGCGACCGACGCCAGGGCGTCAGGCCGCCGGCCGGCCAGCACCACGACCCAGCCGTCGCCGGCCAGGGCGTGCGCTACCGCGGCCCCGATACCGCTCCCGGCTCCGGTCACCACCGCCACCTTCGGCGCCTCGCTGCTGCTCATCGATCCTCCCCGACGGTCCGCTCCCACGCCACCCAGCGGTGTGGGAGCATCGGCCCAACGAGCCTTCCAGAGGTATGACCATGGAGTATGCACCGCTGCCGCGCGAGCGCTGGCCCGACGCGCCCGGGCGCTACCCCGATCCCGCCGTCCGGGTCCTGGACCCGCGGTTCGACCGCTACCGGCTCCACAACGCGGCGGTGGAACGGATCGCGACCGGCTACCGGTGGGTCGAGGGGCCGGTCTGGTTCGGCGACCACCACTGCCTGGTCTGGAGCGACATCCCCGGCAACCAGATGCTGCGCTGGGACGAGGCGACGGGCCTGGTCACGCCGTTCCGGAGCCCCGCCGACCACGCCAACGGCCACACCCGCGACGGCCAGGGCCGTCTCGTCTCCTGCGAGCACCTGACCCGGCGGGTGACCAGGACCGAGCACGACGGCTCGATCACCGTGCTCATCGACCGGTTCGACGGCAAGCCGCTCAACGCGCCCAACGACGTCGTGGTCGCCTCGGACGGCTCGGTGTGGTTCAGCGACCCCGGCTACGGGATCCTGTCGGACTACGAGGGCCGGCGGGCGGAGCTGGAGCTGCCCACCGCCGTCTACCGGCTGGACCCCGAGCGGGGCGATGCCGAGCCGGTCGTCCAGGACCTGGAACGACCCAACGGCCTCTGCTTCGCGCCCGGCGAGTCCCGGCTCTATGTGGTGGACTCGGGCTCCACGCCGCCCACCATCAACGTCTACGACGTCGCCGAGGGGCGGGTCGGGGCCGGACGGCGGTTCGCGGACATGAGCCCCGGCAGCTCGGACGGTATCCGCTGCGACACCGAGGGGAACCTGTGGGCCGCCGCCGGTGGTGGCGGCGACGGCTACGACGGCGTCCACGTGTTCGCCCCGGACGGCACCCTGATCGGGCAGGTCCTGCTCCCGGAGGCGTGCGCCAACCTGTGCTTCGGCGGCCCCGCCGGCAACCGCCTGTTCATGGCCGCCAGCCGTTCGATCTACGCCCTCTATGTCAACGCCACCGGCGCGTGACCGCAGCGCAGCCGCCTAGCGCGGGTCCGGCCGGTCGATGCTCCAGTGGCGGGCCACCGAGCACAGCCACTGCTCGGGGTCGTCGGGCACGTCCCGGGGCGTGACCGAGAACAGGCTGATGGTGCGCTGGCCGCCTTCGTGGTCGCTGTAGAGCAGCTCGATGGCGAACCGGCGCCGCTCCTGGATGGCCGCGGACAGGCTCGAATGGAGCTCGTCGCCGCTGTCGCGCACCGCCCCCTGCCAGAAGCCGAGGCCGCCGGCGGCAACGAACAGGTCCCGGCCCTGGCGCCGGAACTGGTCCAGCTCGGCGTGCGACCCTCCCGGGTTCCACTCCAGTGCCGGGTGCCAGCCCTGCAGGACAGCGATGCCAGAGCCGACGTTGCGCAGCGACATGGCCAGGTAGATGTGGCCGTCCACGAGCTCGATGGAGGCCCGGCCGCCGGTGAGCCTGGTCCAGTGGTTGTTGGCCCAGGAGATCTTGTCCGGTGGGTCCTCCAGCCGGGACGGCACCAGCACCGGGCGCAACCCGGCCAGCAGGGCCCGCTCGGCGGTGCGCGCGGCCTTGTTGGCCGAGCGCACCGAGGCGAAGGTGCCCACCGCCAGCACCAGGGTGGCGCCGGCGGTGGCCATCGAGGAGATCGTCGCCCAGTCGGTCATGGCCACCGAGCCTAGAGGTAGCCTGGAGCCATGTCGACGTCCAAGGCCCGCGACCTGCCCGCCGGCCAGGCGGGCGAGCGACGGGGCGCCTCGGCCCGGTCCCGGTTCCTGGTCGCCGCCATCGCCGGGGCCGTCGTGGCCGGTGTGGCCGGGGCGTTCGGGCTCTGGGAGCTCGCCCCACTGCTGGGCTGGGATACCGCCGCGCTGACGTATCTGGCATGGACCTACGCCACGGTGTCGCACCTCGACTCCGAGCACACCGCGCGCCAGGCCGTCGCCGAGGACCCCGGCCGGGCCGCCACCGACGTCCTGCTCCTGAGCGCGAGTGTGGCCAGCCTGGTTGCCGTGTGCCTGGTCATTGTCCGGGCCGGCGGCAGCAGCGGTGCCGTGGAGAGCCTGCAGGCCGGGCTCGGCCTGGCCAGCGTGGTCCTGTCCTGGGCCGTCGTGCACACCATCTTCACGTTGCGGTATGCCAGCCTCTACTACAGCGGTCCCGACGGCGGGGTGGACTTCAATCAGGACGACCCGCCCCGCTACGCCGACTTCGCCTACCTGGCGTTCACGATCGGCATGACCTTCCAGGTCAGTGACACCGACCTCAAGACCACCGAGATCCGGGCCACGGCGCTACGCCACGCCCTCCTGTCCTACCTGTTCGGGTCGGTGATCCTGGCCGCCACCATCAATCTCATCGCCGGACTGGCCCACTAGGCGAGGAGGCGGTCACCACCAGTAGCGACGGCCACCGACCGGGCGTCCCGTCGACCCCAGGATCCACAGGACGGCCCCGATCACCAGCAGGATGATCCCAAGCGTCGTCAGGATCCCGATGCCGGTGAGCCACCCGAGCAGAAGCAGAATCAGTCCGAGAACGAGCACGCGGTTGCCTCCTCAGTAGCGTCACACGTCTGCGCCGAGGCACTCGGCCGACCGGACTCTGCTCGTTCGTCCCCGGAGGTGTCAATCCGCGCGCCGGGCGGCTTCGGCGAGACGACGCTGCTCTGCGGGCGGGCGCGGCGGGCCGACCGGTCGTGGTCAGCTGAGGGCGGGGATGGTGGTGGTCGCGGGGTCGCTGGCGTGGCCCAGGTACGGCAGGTGGACCAGCGTCTCGATGGAGCGGAGCAGCGCGTAGTGGCTGTAGGGGGTGTTGTCGCGGGCGGCTTTGACCTGTGGTCCGGTGATGATGGTGGCGACCTGGCCGCCGGCGGCTAGGCCGCCGCAGCAGCCGAGCTTGTCGCCGTTGGCGGCTTCGTCCCAGGTGATGACCAGCCGGGTGTCGTCGTGCCAGGCGGGGGAGCTGGCGAGCTTGTGGTAGAGGCCTGCAAGCCAGTGGTCGGCGGTGGCGGTCAGGGCCGGGTCGTTGCCGCCCTCGCCGGCGCCGTGCATGTCGTGGTCTTGGTTGGGGGTGACGAACACCAGCCGGGGGAGCGGTCCGGCGGCTAGGTCGGTGTCGAGCTGGTCGAGGGGGACGACCTTGGCGCAGCGGTCGGGGTGGTCGCGGACGCTGGCGAAGTACATGAACGGGTTGTGCCGCGACTACCAACGCGCCGTGGCAGCCGGCAAACCGGCGACAGAACTGGCTGCCATCGAGCAGCAGGCGACGGCGCTGGCGCCGAAGGGATTCAAGTTGGAAGACTACCGCGGCAATTTCAGCCTGCAACGGACGTTCCAAGAGTATTACCGCGCCGTCACCAGCACGGGCGACGCGGCCAAGGTCGATTCCCTGACGCAGAAGCTCGAACTGGCCGACTCCCGCGACGTGACGTTGCAAACGGAGATCGCTTGGACCTTGCTGACCGATGAAAACATCAAGACGCGCAACCTCAAGCTCGCGTTGAAGTTTGCCCGCGCGGCCTACGACGCCGACGGCGGCAAGAGCGTTGACGTGCTGGAAACCTACGCCCGCGCCCTCTTCGCCAACCGCCGTGCCGACGAGGCCATCCAGCAACAGTCGCGCGCCATCGCATTGGCCCCCGATGCCGCCCGCCAGCAGGAATTGAAAATCACCCTGAAGGAATACC
>JASLIH010000145.1 GCA_030152105.1 Actinomycetes bacterium | reverse complement strand
CGGGCTGATCCATCACACTGACCACGGCTGCCAATACACCAGCCTGGCGTTCGGCCGCCGCCTCCAGCGGGCCGGCCTGGTCGCCTCGATGGGCACCATCGGCGACGCACTGGACAACGCCGTCGCCGAGAGCTTCTTCGCACCCTGGAATGCGAACTGCTCGACCGCTACGACTGGCCGACTCGCCAAGCCCTGCGGACCGCGGTGTTCGACTTCATCGAGGTCTTCTACAACCGCCGGCGTCGCCACTCCACCCTCGACTACCTCACACCCGTCGACTACGAGCACCAACGTCCATCACCAGCACCCGCCGCATAGCCAACGTGTCCACGAAGACGGGGCAACTCCAGGCGACGTCCTGGTGTGCATGGCTTCGCGAGGCAGGTGTGCTGACAGATTGCTGACAGATGGCGGCCGGACTCATTGGAAGGAACGCCTCGGCGTCAGCAGCTGACACGAGGAAGCGGAGCAAGTGCACTGCGGTGCATTGCTGTCCTCGGACGATTACGGGTCGAGAGTAGAACGCGACGGTGCCGTTCATCCGTTAGAGCAAGCGCAGCTGTCGGGGGCGGGCGTGGGTGCTTGGGCACTCGCCAAGCGTCGAGCAAACTGATGGAGAGGTATGACTCTGTGCGGGTCAGACATGTACAGGGTCGAGTGGGGGTTAAGGCGCTCGTGACACGTTCAACCCCGTGGGATGATGGCCGATCAGGTCGTCATGGCGGTCTAGGTGCGACTGGCGGTCATGGTTCACGCCGCCGAAGAGGCGAGCGTTAGCCATCCCCGGACCGGTCGCGGTGGGTGATCCTGACCCGGACCAGGGCCATCTATTCAGCCGCTGGAGCGCCGAACGTAACGCCAGCCAATGGTCGGCCTGTGCTCATGTCCGAAGTTGCAGCTAGTTGCTCGACCCTCCCGGTTGGCTCAGCGCGAGGCTCGGCCGTCGCGCCGGAAGAAGTCCCGTTCGGCGTCCGTCGGCGCCATGGCGGCCGCACGCTGGTAAGCGGTTGCCGCCTCGTTGTGCCGGCCCAGCCGCCGAAGCAGATCGGCTCGGGTGGCGTGGAAGGGGTGGTAGTTGTCCAACTCCAGCTCGTCCACCAACGCCAGCGCAGCCGCGGGGCCCTGCACCTCGCCGATAGCGATGGCCCGGTTGAGGGCCACGACCGGCGTTGGGGCGACGGCAAGCAGCTGGTCGTACAGCGCGACGATCTGGGACCAGTCGGTCTCCTCGATGGTCCCAGCATCCGCATGCACGGCGTTGATAGCCGCCTGGAGCTGATAGCGACCGGGTTGGTTGCGGCGAAGGCACCAGCGAACGATCGCTTGGCCTTCCTCGATCAGGGCCCGATCCCAGCGAGTGCGGTCCTGCTCGCCCAGCAGCACCAGGGAACCGTCGGGCCCGGTTCGCGACGCGCGACGGGATTCGGTGAGCAGCAACAGAGCGAGTAGGCCGGCCACCTCTGACTCGTCGGGGAGGAGCGTGGCCAGGATCCGGGCCAGCCGGATCGCCTCCGTGCACAGCCCTGGGTCGGCTGGGCCCGTCAGCCCAGCGGTGTAGACCAGGTAGACGACAGCCAGCACGGGGCGGAGGCGGTCGGGGAGCTCGTGTGCCTGCGGGACGCGGTAGGGGATGCGGGCGGCCTTGATCTTGCGCTTGGCCCGGACCAGCCGGCGCGCCATCGTCGGTTCCGCCACCAGGAACGATCGTGCGACCTGGGTGGTGGACAGGCCACCGAGCAGCCGCAGAGTGAGGGCCACCTGCGCTTCGGTAGACAGAGCGGGGTGGCAACAGGTGAAGATCAGCCGAAGCCGGTCATCCTGCACCGCCCCCGCCCCTACCTCCTCAGCCATGTCGGGCTCCTGGTCGCCGGGCAACAGCACAGCCACCTCGCTCAGCAACTCCCGTCCACGCGACTCGCGGCGCAGCCGGTCCAGGGCCCGGTTGCGGGCGGTGGTGGTGATCCAGCCCCCCGGGTTGGGTGGCAGGCCCTCGGCTGGCCATTTGCGCAGGGCGACGGCGAACGCCTCCTGGACCGCGTCCTCGGCCAGGTCGATGTCCCCAACGACCCGGATCAAGGTGGCAACGGATCGGCCAGACTCCTCGCGGAAGATCCGGGCGACCTCGGCCTGGTCGAAGATGGGTGGGGCGTCGCCGTCGCCCACCAGGTCAGGCCTCGGCGGCGGCGAACGGCCACACCTCGATCGGCTTCCCGACCGCCGCGGTGGCCTTGGACGCCCAGACCAGCGCGGCATCCAGATCCTCGGCCTGGATGATGTAGAAACCGCCCAGATGCTCCCGCGCCTCCACAAAGGGCCCGTCGGTGGTCACCACCTCACCGTCGGACATGCGTACCACGGTGGCAGTGTCGGGATCGTGCAGCCGGCCGGAGAACAGCCAGGCCCCGGCCGACTTCAGCTCCTGGTTGAGGACCTGGATCTGCTTCCAGGACTGCTGCATCTCCTCGTCAGTCATGTCGGCGGGCTCGCCGTCGACGCTGTGGACCGACAACAAGTACTGGGCCATGGTGTCCTCCCCGTGCTGGCGGGCACGTCCCGCCGCTCACCCTGACTACGAACCGGCCTCACCCAGATTGACACGCGGACCGAAGAAACCCCGTCAACGGCGAAAGCGTCGACCTCGACCAAAGACCGTCGGTGCTCTCTCGGGGTCTGAGCTGCCGCTTGC
>JASLIH010000134.1 GCA_030152105.1 Actinomycetes bacterium | reverse complement strand
CAGGTTGCGGGTCGTCGGGTGGTAGGCCCAGGCGACCTGCTCACCGGCGAGCAGGGAGGTGCTGTCCAGCTTCTCGAAGGTCACCCATAGACGATCGTGCCGTTCCCACCATGGCTTGAGGTTGTGGAGCTGGATCAGGTGCCCGCCGGAGGAGCAGACCAGGAGCGCGCGCATGGCCGGGGCCTCAGTACGCGCCCCTGGTCGAGACCAGGAGCGGGAGGGTCTTGGACAGGATGAACAGGTCGTAGGCGATCGACCAGTTCTCGACGTAGAACAGGTCCAGACGCACGTAGTCCTCGAAGGAGAGCTCGCTGCGCCCGCTGACCTGCCACAGCCCGGTGATGCCGGGCCGGACCTCGAGCCGGTCGTGCTGCCACTCCTCGTACAGGGCGACCTCGCCGGCCAGCGGCGGCCGGGGCCCGACCAGGCTCATCTCGCCCTTGAGGACGTTCCAGAGCTGGGGCAGCTCGTCGATCGAGTAGCGGCGCAGGAGGTCCCCGACCCTGGTCACCCGCGGGTCCTGGCGGAGCTTGAACAGCGGGCCGTCGGCCTCGTTCCGCTCCCGCAGGGTGTCGAGCAGCAGGTCGGCCCCGACCACCATGGTGCGGAACTTCAGCAGGGTGAAGGGCCGGCCGCGCAGCCCGACCCGCTCCTGGCGGAACACCACCGGGCCGGGCGAGGTGAGCTTGATGGCCGCGGCCACGACCGCGAACAGGGGCAGCAGGACCAGCAGGCCGAGGCCGGAGATGAGCACGTCGCAGGCCCGTTTGGCCACCGCCTGGGCGCGGGTCAGCTGGAGCACGTTGACCGACAGGGTCATGACCCCCCCGATGGTCTGGGGTGCCAGGCGGCTCGACAGCACCGTCGGCAGGTTGGCGGTGAAGCGGACCTCGACGTTCTCCATCCGCCTGGCCTTCATGATCTGGACGACGTCCTCTGGGGTGACGGCGCTGGAGGCGACGAACAGGCAGTCGGCCTTGGTCTCGCGGATCAGCTCGCGGATGCGGCCCACCGGCCCGACCACCCGCTGGTCGTCCAGGAGCAGGTCGTCCATGCCGCCGGACACGAACCCGACCGGCTGGAACCCGAGCTCCTTGGTGGTCATGGTGGCGGCCAGCCGATCGGCCTCCAGGTTGGCCCCGACGATCAGGGTCCGGAAGGTGAGCTTGCCCTCCAGGCGGATGCGCCGGACCCGCCAGTGCCACAGCCGCCGCACCGACAGGGCCAGGACCAGCCCAAGGCCCCAGGACAGCAGCATCCACAGCCGGGAGAACGAGGCCTTGGACCAGAACGAGATCATGACCGTGGCCGAGATGATCAGGCTGATGGCCACGATGATGCGGCGGAACTCCTCGGCGGTGGAGAACTGGTGGACCCGGTACAGCCGCATGGTCAGGTAGACGACCGGGGTGATCAGCGGCACGGTCAGCAGCAGCAGCCAGAAGTCCAGGGTGGGCAGCAGCTCGTCGAAGCGGAGCTGGTAGGCCAGCAGCAGGGCGAAGAACACGGCCAGGGTGTCGGTGAGCCCCATGAGCACGTAGTGGCTGCGGTACTGGCGGCTGATGTCGGAGCGGACGCCGGCCATCCGCGGGGAGATCAGCAGGCTGCTGTGGAAGGGTGGTTCAAGCCCTACCGTCTCGGTCAAGGCCCGCCGCACGTCGCCCGTCCTTTCCGGTCTGCCGTAGTCCGAAGGGATGGCAGGTCGGGTCGGAAGGCCTATCCGGATGTGTTGCTCTGGCGGCGGCGGCACCGGTCACGACTCCCGAGTCCAGCTCTGCTGGTGCAGTAGCACCGGGCTGAGCTTCTCGTGGCTGGGAGCTAGACACATGCGGTGGTTGAAGTAATCTCCTCACCCATCTGAAGTAGCCATGACATGTCCCCAAACGGATAGTGCGCCCCCGGGTGGGGGCGCACTATCCAGCCATGGCGAGGAGGGGTGGCCCTAGTCGTCCTGGGTGTCGTAGTAGTAGGTGCTCTTGGCGGCCTGCTTGGAGCGGTTGAGCACCGCGCCGACGATCTTCCCGCCGACCTGCTCGAGCTCCTCCTTGAGGCGGGAGACCATGTCGCGGTCGCTCTCCTTGGCGTCGGCCACCACCAGGAGGGCGTCGGCCAGCGGGGCCAGGGCCATGGAGTCGGCCACCACCAGGGCGGGCGGGCAGTCCAGCACGATGAAGTCGAACAGGTCGCGCTGCTCCTTCAGGAACTGGCGCATCGAGTCGGAGTCCATCAGCGCCGACGGGTGCGGTGGCAGCGGCCCCGACAGGACCACCCACAGGTTGGGGGCGACCGACCACAGCTCGGAGGCCATCTGCTTGCCGTCGGCCACCGGACCCTTGCGCTTGTCGGGCGGGGTCCCGTCGGTGAGCAGGTTGGACAGGCCCGACTTGTTCTGCAGGCTGAAGAACTGGTGGACCCGGGGGCGGCGCAGGTCGGCGGAGACCAGCAGCACGTCCTTGCCGGTCTCGGCCAGGACCACGGCCAGGTTGGCCGCGGTGGTGCTCTTGCCCTCCCCCACCCCGGCCGAGACGACCATCACCGAGTTGATGTCGAGCTGGCTGGCCAGGCGGGCCATGCGGGTCCGCAGGGTCCGGTAGGCCTCGGCGGCCGGGCTGTTGGGCTGCTCCAGGGTGACCAGGCTGTTCCTGCTCCGCCGCTTCCAGCGCAGCTTGCCCTCCTGGCGGACCCGCTTGGACAGGGGCGGGATGGTGGCCAGGACCGGCCGGTCGAGGCGCTCGGCCAGGTCCTCGCGACCCCGCAGCCGGTCGTCGGTGCGGTCGCGGACAAAGGCGAGCACGACCCCGAGGAACAGCCCCACGAGCAGGCCGATGCCGATGTCGAGGCGGTTGTTGGGGCTGGCCGGGGTGGCCGGCAGGCCGGCGGCGGCGATCACCGTGCCCGGGGTGAAGTCGAGCGACTGGAACCCGCTGAGCTGGCTGAGCAGCTGGTCGAGGCGGTTGTTGGCCGCGGCCAGCTTGGCCTGGGCGGCCTGACGGGTGGCGGAGTCGGCGTCGGGGTCGGCGATCTGCTTCTCGGCCTCCGAGGCCTGCTTCTGGAACCTGGCGATGTCCTTCTGGAGGCTCTTCTGGCTGGTCGTGGCCTGGGCCCGGGCGTCGGCCTCACGGGAGACCAGGTACGCCTTGGCGAAGGCGTCGGCGCCCCGCTGGGCGGTCAGCGGCACCGTGTCCTGGTACCTGACCCGCAGGATCTGGGAGTTGGCGGGCACGTCGACGTTGACGTGCTCCAGCAGCTGGGCCGGGGTGGCGGTGGTCTTGATTGTCTTGGCCGCGAGCGCGGCCACCGGCTCCGACTGGGCCAGCTGACGCTGGTTGAACATGTTGAGCTGCTGGTCGACCCGCGAACCGGGGTCGAAGGCGTTGGTGGTGATCGCCCTGACCAGCACCGAGGCGCTCGATTCGTAGACCGGGGTACGGCGGAAGGTGTAGGCGGCCGCGGCCGCCGCCCCCAGCAGGGTGATGGCCACGATCAGCGCGAGCTGCCGCCTGAACACCCTCAGGTAATCGCGTAGCTCCACCGATCCGCTCGGCGCAGGCTCTGCACTCACCGCATCGACCGCCTTTGTCCTGGTACGTTCGGGCCCCCCGGAGGCGCCGACCCCCGCTCACGGTGGACGGTCGTCTCCCGCGTCCCACGCTAACGGGTCGCTGTCCAGCTTTCCTCCGTCGGATTGATCATCGTCACTCATCGCCAAGAACTAGATACGAGTACGTAAGAGCTACTGCTCCGCGAAATGACGACGTAGGCGCCGGTCGGTCTCGGCCAGCAGCTCGGGCAGGACCTTGGTCTGGCCGACCACCGGCATGAAGTTCGTGTCGCCGCCCCAGCGCGGCACCAGGTGCAGGTGCAGGTGGTCGGCGATGCCGGCCCCGGCGACCTGGCCGAGGTTCATGCCCAGGTTGAACCCGTGCGGCCCCGACTCCTCCCGCAGGGCCCCGATAGCCCGGCCGGCGAAGGCCATCAGCTCGGCCAGCTCCGCGGCGGTCAGCTCCTCGAAGTCGCCGACGTGGCGGTAGGGGGCCACCATCAGGTGCCCGGGGTTGTAGGGGAAGGCGTTGAGGAGCACGAAGCTGAGCTGGCCGCGAGCCAGGAGGTGGTTGGCCTCGTCCTGGTCCCGGCCGGCGGCCGCGAGATCGCAGAACAGGCAGCCGCCGCCGTCCCCGCCCTCCCCGCGGCGGATGTACTCCATCCGCCAGGGCGACCACAGGCGCTCAGGGTCGGGCACGGCGGTGCCTCCTCAGGCGGGATGCGGCGGACCGGCCGAATGATAGAGCAGGCGGGGGTGAGGAGGCGGGGTGTGAAGGTGGGGGTGTGGAAACCGGCCGCCGCCTCCCCGGAGTCTCGGCTACCCTCCCGACCGGGGCTCCCGCCACCGGTGGGGGCCTGGGCGGCGTGGCCCCGCGTCAGGTGGTGGTCGGCGGGCCCGTGGTGGTGGGCTCGGCCTCGGTGGTGGTCGGCTCCGCGGCGGCCGTGGTCGGTGGGGCCGTCGTGGGCGGGGCCGTGGTCGGCGGGGTCGTGGCCGGCGGGGCCGTGGTCGTGGTCGGCGGCGCGCCCGTGGTCGTGGTCGGCTTGGCCGTGGTCGTGGCCGGCGCCCCAGGCCGGCTGGTCGAGGTCGGCGGCCGAGTCGTCGCCGGCACCGGCGACGGCCTGGTCGTCGGCGGCGTGGTCGTCATGGGCGGCGGCGGCGGCGCCGTCGGGCTCGTCGGCGGCGCAGCCGTCGGCGGCGGCCCAACCAGGCCCGGGGTGACGACCCCAGGCACGATCCGGGTGGCGCCGACATAGCTCTCCCGCCAGATGGAGGCGACCCGGACCACGTCGCCGGTGTGGGGGGCATGCACCATCAGGCCGTTGCCGATGTACATGCCGACATGGTGGATGGTCGCCGGGTCGCCGGGGTTATCGGCGTAAAAGACGAGATCACCAGGCAACAGATTCGCCACCGCAACATGCGGGCCAGCGCCCCACTGGGCCCGCGACACCCGGGGGATACTGACCCCGGCGGCCCGATACGCCGCACTCGTCAGCCCCGAGCAATCGAAGGTCTCTGGCCCGGTGGCGCCCCACCGGTAGGGGTCCCCGAGCTGGGCCAGGGCCCAGCGGACGGCCGCCCGGGCCACCGGCCCGGCCTGGAGCCAGGACTGGACTGTCCCAACCCCCGACATATACCCGGCCCAGGCAGCCCGCCGCGACGCCTCGGACCGGTCCCGCTCGGCCTCCAGGAACCCGGCGAGCTGGGTGTCGACCTTGTCCAGGGTCTGCTGGAGCTGCTCAACCAGCCGCTGGACCTGGCGCCGCTCCTCGTCCTGACGCCGGTGGACCAGGTCGGCCTCGGCCAGCTCAGCCGCGACCTTGTCGTTGAGGCTGTCGACCTCGCCCTTACGGATCCGGACCTCGGTGACCACCGCGGCCCGCGCCTCGAGGGCCGCCTTCTCCATCGGGATCCGGCGCATGGCGTCGGGCGGGTTGGCCCCGCCGACCAGCTCTCCGAGCAGCCACTGGGGGCCGCCCATGTAGGTGGCCCGGGCCTGCTCGTCGAGCTGGGCCTGGGCGGTGTCGAGCTCGGCCTTGGCGGCCTTCTGGCGGGCCTTGAGGCGGCTCAGGCTGGCCTGGAGGCGGTGCCGGCGGTCGTCGGTGGCGTTGAGCCGCTCGGCCAGCCGCTCGACCTCGGCGTTCTGGGCGTCGAGCTTGGCCTGGAGGGCTTTGGCCTTGGCGGCCAGGGCGGCGTTGGGCGCCTTGGGGGCGGCCGGGGCGGCCATGGCCGCGGTGCCCACGAGGGCCAGGAGCAGGGCGAGGACCAGGGCGATCGGGGCGTGGCGGCTCAGGCTCGAGCTGGCGCCGCCACCGTCGGCCATCGTCGCCCCCAATCGACCGGTCCGCGGGCATCGTATCCCATTCTGCCGGATTTACACCCCGCGAATTGCGTAGGCCGACTGCGCGAACCCTGCCTCAGAACTGCTGGCGCTCGGTGGAGCCGTCGAGGGCCAGGGTGGAGGTCTGGCCGGCGGTCACGGCCTGGGCGACCAGGTCGAACACGCCCGTCCCGACCTCGCGCTGGTGCCGGGTCGCGGTGTAGCCGGCGGCCTCCATGGCGAGCTCGTGCTGCTGCAGGCGCACGTAGGCCGGCATGCCCTCGGCGGCGTAGCCGGAGGCGAGCTCGAACATGGCCGCGTTCAGGCTGTGGAAGCCGGCCAGGGTGATGAACTGGAACCGGTAGCCCATCGCGGCCAGCTCCTTCTGGAACCTGGCGATGGTCTGGTCGTCGAGCGCCCGGCGCCAGTTGAAGCTGGGCGAGCAGTTGTAGGCCAGCAGCTTGCCCGGGAACCGGTCATGGACGGCCTCGGCGAACCGGCGGGCCTGGTCCAGGTCGGGGGTCGAGGTCTCGCACCACAGGAGGTCGGCGTAGGGGGCGTAGGCCAGGGCGCGGGCGATCGGGGCGTCGAGACCGGCCGTGACCCGGAAGTAGCCCTCGGCGGTGCGCTCCCCGGTCAGGAACGGCCGGTCGCGCTCGTCGACGTCGGAGGTGAGCAGGGTCGCGGCCAGGGCGTCGGTCCGCGCCACCAGGACAGTGGGCACGCCGGCGACGTCGGCGGCCAGCCGGGCCGCCTGGAGGGTGCGGATGAACTGGCCGGTCGGGACCAGCACCTTGCCGCCCAGGTGCCCGCACTTCTTCTCGCTGGCCAGCTGGTCCTCGAAGTGGATCCCGGCCGCCCCGGCCTCGATCATGGCCGTGGTCAGCTCGTAGGCGTTGAGCGGCCCGCCGAACCCGGCCTCGGCGTCGGCCACGATCGGCACCAGGTAGGAACGCTCCTCGCCCTCGACCCTGGCCACCTGCTCGGCCCGGAGCAGGGCGTTGTTGATCCGGCGGATGACCGTTGGCACGCTGTTGGCCGGGTACAGGCTCTGGTCGGGGTAGGTCTGCCCGGCCAGGTTGGCGTCGGCGGCGACCTGCCAGCCCGACAGGTAGATGGCCTCGAGGCCGGCCTTGGCCATCTGCACGGCCTGCCCGCCGGTCAGCGCCCCCAGCGCCGGCACGTGGTCGCGCTCGCCCAGCAGCCGCCACAGCCGCTCCGCCCCCACCCGGGCCAGGGTGTGCTCGACCAGGACCTGGGGCCGGAGCCGGTGCACGTCCTCGGCCGTGTACTCCCGGCGAACGCCCTCCCAGCGCGGGCTCGACAGCCAATTCCCGGACAAACTCGACGAGCTGTTTTCGAGCATGGCGGCACCGCCTCCCGGGGCAATTCCCGGCACGTCTTTGAATGAGTGGACTGTAAACGACCGGCAGATATTGATCCAATTATTTGTTGCTATGTCCGCAATAGACGTACCCTATCACCGCAGGTGAGCCGGGTCGTCAGGGGACGGAACGGAGCCACAGCGAGGTGCTGGTGGGTTGCATGGTCTGGTCGACCACGGCCAGCAGCTCGCGGTTGAGGGCGTCCAGGTCGACCTGGTCCCGCAGCCGGGTGCTGAAGGCCTCGACCGTGCGGGTGGCGTTGTAGCGGGCCCGGTTGAAGCG
>JASLIH010000114.1 GCA_030152105.1 Actinomycetes bacterium | reverse complement strand
CACCTGATCCAGCTCCACAACCTCAAGCCATGGTGGGAACGGCACGATCGTCTATGGGTGACCTTCGAGAAGCTGGACAGCACCTCCCTGCTCGCCGGTGAGCAGGTCGCCTGGGCCTACCACCCGACGACCCGCAACCTGCGCAACCTGGTCCGCAACACCCACCTGGCCTGGAAGCTGCTGCGCTCCTACCGGCCCGACGTGGTCGTCTCCAGCGGGGCCGGGGTCGCCTTCCCGTTCTTCCTGCTGGCCAAGCTGTTCGGCAAGCGGACGGTGTACGTCGAGGTCTACGACCGGATCGACTCGCCGACCATGACCGGGCGGCTCTGCTACCCCTTCAGCGACCTGTTCCTGCTCCAGTGGGAGGAGCAGCGCCGCAACTACCCCAAGGGCAAAGTCATCGGGAGCCTGCTGTGACGGTCCCCGAGCTGCCGCTGCTGCTGGTCACCGTCGGCACCGACCACCACCCCTTCGACCGCCTGGTCCGCTGGGCCGGGGCCTGGCTCGACGGCCACCCCGGCCGGCTGCGGTGCCTGATGCAGACCGGCACCTCGGCCCCGCCCGCCGGAGGGGCGGAGTGGCAGGCCTATCTCGAGTACGACGCCCTCCAGGAGGCCATGGCGAGCGCGGCCGCGGTCGTCTGCCACGGCGGGCCCGGGACCATCCTGGGGGCCCGGCACATGGGCGCCGTCCCGATCGTCGTCCCCCGACAGCACCGGCTGGGCGAGCACGTCGACGACCACCAGGTCGCCTTCTCGCGCCGCCTGGCCGCCGACGGCGACGAGATCCACCTGGCCGAGACCGGGGCCGACCTGCACCGGCTGCTGGACCGGGTGGCCGCCGAGCCGGCCGCCTTCCGGGCCGGCCCCGGGGACCGGGCCACGGGCGGCGCCGTGCGCGCGTTCGAGCGCCTGGTCGACGGGCTGGTCGGCGAGCGGCCGGGCCGGCGGACGGGCGCCCGGTGAGCACGGTCCTGTTCATCGGCGGCCTCGGGCGCAGCGGCAGCACCCTGCTCGACCGGATGCTGGGGCGGCTCGACGACGTCTGGTCCGTGGGGGAGCTGGTCCACCTCTGGGAGCGCGGCCTGTCCCAGAACAACCGCTGCGGCTGCGGCGAGCGGTTCCGGGACTGCAGCTTCTGGGGGCGGGTCGGCGAGGTCGCCTTCGGCGGCTGGGACCAGCTCGACGTCCAGGAGGTGCTGGCCCTCAAGGCGTCGGTGGACCGCAACCGGTTCGTGCCCCTGATGGTCCTGCCGGGCCTGTCCCGGGCCTACCGGGCCCGCCTTGAGCGCTACCTGGAGCTGCTGGAGCGGCTGTACGCGGCCATCCGGGAGGTCAGCGGGCGGCGGCTGGTGGTCGACGCCAGCAAGCACGCCTCCCACGCCTTCCTGGTCCGGCGGATGCGCGGGGTCGAGCTGCGCCTGGTCCACCTGGTCCGCGACAGCCGCGGGGTGGCCTTCTCCTGGACCAAGCGGATGCGGCGGGCCGAGGTGGTCGAGGGCGACGCCCTCATGGCCACCGACACCCCGCTGCGCATGAGCGCCCGCTACCTCGGCTACAACCTGCTGTTCCACCTGCTGGGGGCCCTCGGGGTGCAGAGCATCCTGCTGCGGTACGAGTCGCTGGTCCGCGACCCGTCGGGCGAGCTCACCCGGGTGCTGGCGCTCTCGGGGCGTCCCGTGGTCGCCGGCGAGCTCGGCTTCGTCGGTGACGGCTGGGTCGAGCTCGGCCCCAGCCACGCGCTGGCCGGCAACCCGATGCGCTTCCGCAGCGGCCGGGTCCCGCTCCGGGTCGACGAGGAGTGGCGGGGCCAGCTGCGCCGCCGCCACCGCCTGCTCACCTCGGTCTCCACCTGGCCGCTGCTGCTGGCCTACGGCTACCTGCGCGGCGGCCATGACCGCTGAGACACCGACGGTCAGCGTGGTCGTCCCCACCCGGGACCGGCCGGAGCTGCTGCGCCGGGCCGTGACGGCCATCCTCGAGCAGACCTACCCGGGCCCGGTCGAGTGCCTGGTCGTGTTCGACCAGAGCGACCCCGACCTGCCCTGGCCCGAGCTGCCGGCCGGGCGCCGCCTGGTGCTGGTCCGCAACCAGCGCACCCCCGGCCTGGCCGGAGCCCGCAACAGCGGCATCCTGGCCGCCACCGGCGAGCTGGTCGCCTTCTGCGACGACGACGACGAGTGGCTGCCCGAGAAGCTGACCAGGCAGGTGGCGCGGCTGCTGGCGACGCCGTCGGCGGCCGTCTCGACCACCGGCATCCTGGTCCGCTACCAGGACCGCACCACCACCCGGCTGGCCCCGACCGAGCTCGTCACCCACCGCCAGCTGCTGCGCTCGCGGCTGACCGAGCTGCACCCCTCGACGGTGCTGGCCCGGCGCCGCCAGCTGCTTGACGACATCGGCCTGGTCGACGAGCAGATCCCGGGCAGCTACGCCGAGGACTACGAGTGGCTGCTGCGGGCCTCCCGGCACGCTCCCGTGCTGGCCGTGCCCGAGCCCCTGGCCGTGATCCACTGGCACCAGTCGTCGTTCTTCTCCGACCGCTGGCGGACGATCATCTCCGCCCTCACCTACCTGGTCGACAAGCACCGCGAGCTCCAGCAGGAGCCGTCCGGGCTGGCCCGCATCTACGGCCAGATCGCCTTCGCCCACGCCGCCCTCGGCGAGCGCGGCAAGGCCAGGAGCTGGGCCCGCCGGACCCTGTCGCTGAACCGGCGCGAGCGCCGGGCCTACCTGGCCCTGGCCATCAGCGTCGGCCTGGTCAGCGCCAAGACCGTGACCCGGTTGGCCCACGTGGCCGGCAAGGGCATCTAGGGCGGTTCCGCCCAACACGGTAGGACTCGATCAGGCAACGATTTGACCGCTGAATCGTGATCTTGGTTAGATCCCCCGCAGCACGGCATCCCCCCATAGCGAGCGGGCCTTCCCCCCAAGGCCCGCGGCACGAATCGCTCCAACTCCCGCCCCTGGTGAGGTGTTCGCCAAGGAGGAGCAGCTTTGCGTCACGCCCCTCGTCACACCCGGCAGCCCGCCCGTCGTTCGTCCCGTGTCCTCACCTCCCTGCTCCTGCTGACCGGCCTGGTCGGCGCCCTCACCGTGTCCGCGCGGGCCTTCCCGCCGTCGGGCGCCCAGGGGGACGAGTCGCTCACCCCCAAGGCGGCCTGGCTCGGCGCCTGGGTGCAGCCCTCGGGGTCGTTCTCCAAGGCGGCCCAGCAGCAGGCCGTGCTCGACCTGGAGCGGCGCATCGGCCGCCGCCTGGCCATCGACCACACCTACGTGCCGTTCGGGGCCCAGCTCGGCTGGCGCCCGGCCTGGGACCTGCAGATGGGCCGCATCCCCCTGCTGACCATCGGCAACGGGGCCAGCACGACCGAGGTCGCCCAGGGCCGCCACGACGTCTACCTGCGTCAGCTGGCCGAGGGCGTGCGGGCGCTGGGCAAGCCGGT
>JASLIH010000098.1 GCA_030152105.1 Actinomycetes bacterium | reverse complement strand
TCCTGACACCGCGCACCGACCGACCTGGTCACACTGCCTAGAAGTATGACCCGAGGCCCCTGATACCGCTATAGCACGGGGTCACCCCTCTGGCCGGGCGTGGGGGACAGCGCCTAGACTGCCAGCCTGACTACCCCAGGGAGGTTCTTCAGCCCGTGCCCGGCCTCGCGGTCATCGCCCACACCGTCTGGGGCGCGGCCGGGTCCAGCCTCCACGACCCCCGCAACCGTCTCGGCGACGCCCTCGGCCGCCGGCTCGACCTGGCCGTCGCCGTCGAGAGCGGGCGCATCACCGCGGTCGTCCCGGCCGCCGAGGTGGCCGCCCTCGGCGCCGACCGGGTGGTCGACCTGGGCGACGCCACCCTGATGCCCGGGTTCGTGGACGCCCACGTGCACCTGTCCGCCACCGGCCTGGCCGACCACGGCGCCGACCTGCGCGCGGCCCGCTCGGCGGCCGAGGTGCTGGACCGGGTCCGGGCGGCCGCGGCCAGGGACGGCGCGGGCGGGCTGCTCTGGGGCGACGGCTACGACGAGACCCGCTTCGAGCGTCCCGAGCTGCCCTCCCCGGCCGAGCTGGCCGAGGCCGCCGGGGGCCGCCCCGTCTACCTGTCGCGGGTCGACGGCCACCAGGGCCTGGCCACCCTGGACGTGCTCGGCGACTCGGGGGCGCTGGCGGCGACCGGCTGCGCCCGCGACCAGGCCGGCGACCCCACCGGGGTGACCAGGGGCGACGCCAACCACGCGGCCCGCCGGTTCGCCCTGGCCACGCTGCCCACGGCCACCCTGCTGGCCGCCCAGGACGCCGCCCTCTGCCAGGCGGCCCGGCGCGGGGTGGCCTGCGTCCACGAGATGGCCGGCCCCGACATCGCCGGCCGGCGCGACTTCGAGCTGCTGCTGGACCGGGTCGAGGCCCTGCCCATCGAGGTGATCGGCTACTGGGGCGACCTGGATCTCGACTATGTGGCCGACCGCAAGCTGGCCCAGATCGGCGGCGACCTGTTCCTGGACGGGTCGCTCGGCTCCCACACCGCCGCCCTCTCCACCCCGTACGAGGACCGCCCCGACACCCGCGGGGTGCTGTACCACACCGACGACGAGCTCACCGAGCTGTACGTGCGGGCCAGCCAGGCCGGGATCCAGGTCGGCGTCCACGCCATCGGCGACGTGGCCATCGGCCAGGCGCTGCGCTGCGCCCGCCGGGCCATGAAGGCCGTCGGGCCGACCGCGTTCCGGGGCTGCCGGCACCGCATCGAGCATGTCGAGCTGCTCGGCGCCGACGGGGCCGACCGGATGGCCGAGCTGGGGCTGGCGGCCAGCGTGCAGCCGGGCTTCGACGCCGCCTGGGGCGGCCCCGACGGCATGTACGCCCGCCGCCTCGGCCCCCGCCGGACCAAGAGCATGAACCCGTTCGCCGACCTGTGGCGGCGCGGCGTGCCCAGCGGCGGCTCCTCCGACGCCAACGTCACCCCGCTCGACCCCTGGCACGGGGTGGCCGCGGCCGTCCACCACCACCGCCCCGGCCAGCGCCTCGGGCTGCCGGTGGCCCTGGAGGTGTTCACCCTTGGCGGGCGGGTCCTGGCCCGCCAGGAGCGGATCAGCGGCACCATCGAGCCCGGCCAGCGGGCCGACCTGACCGCCTTCGGCGGCGACGTGCTCGCCACCGACCCCCACGACCTGGAGGACGGCGAGGCGATCTTCACCATGGTCGCCGGCCGCCTCGCCCACGGGCCCGACGAGCTCAACCTCCCCGCCGCCCGGAGCTTCGGCGGCTGGACCTGAACGCGCAGGTAGACTCGTCTCCGAACCACACCAAGGGCTGAACGTCTTCCATCGAAGGGAGCCCCCCCATGGCCAACTTCCGCGTCACCTACGCCACCCTCTCGGCCGACAACGAGGAGCTCCACGCCGCCTTCGAGGAGGGCGTGAAGACCGCCAGGTCCTGGATCGGCCAGACCATCCCCACGGTGGTCAACGGCGAGCCCCGCACCGACGGCGAGCCGTTCACCCTCACCAGCCCCAACGACGCCGGCCTGGAGCTGGCAGAGGTCCACTCGGCCACCGGCCGTGACGTCGACGACGCCGTCACCGCCGCCCAGGCCGCGTTCCCCTCCTGGGCGGCCACCCCGTGGGCCGAACGGGTGGCGCTGCTCCGCCGCGCCGCCGACCTGATCAGCGAGCGCTCCAACGAGCTGGCCGCCCTCATGGCCATGGAGGTCGGCAAGAACCGCCTGGAGGCCCTGGGCGACGTCGAGGAGTCGGCCGACCTGATCCGCTACTACTGCCAGCAGCTCGAGGACAACGACGGCTTCGCCCACAAGATGGGCCAGCTGTCGGCCAACGAGCACACCCGCTCGGTGCTCAAGCCTTACGGCGTGTGGGCGGTCATCAGCCCGTTCAACTTCCCCATGGCCCTGGCCGCCGGGCCCGCCGGGGGCGCCCTGGTGGCCGGCAACACCGTCGTCCTCAAGCCGTCGCCGCAGGGCTCCTTCACCGGCTACAAGCTGTACGAGTGCCTGCGCGACGCCGGCCTGCCCGCCGGCGTGTTCCACTTCCTGCCCGGCGGGGACGAGGTCGGCAAGCTGGTCGTGGCCCACGAGGACGTGGACGGGATCACCTTCACCGGCAGCTACGCGGTCGGCATGAAGATCTACAAGGAGTTCGCCAAGGGCGTCCCCCGGCCCGCGGTGTGCGAGATGGGCGGCAAGAACCCGGCCATCGTGTCGGCCAAGGCCGACCTCGACCTGGCCGCCGAAGGCGTGCTCCGCTCGGCCTTCGGCTTCTCCGGGCAGAAGTGCTCGGCCTGCTCGCGGGTGTACGTGGAGCGGTCGGTGGCCGGGGAGTTCACCGGCCGCCTGGCCGACCGGGCGGCCCAGCTGCGGGTCGGCGACCCCCTGGACCGCGAGACCTATATGGGCCCGGTGATCGACGGCGAGGCCGTCGACCGGTTCAAGGAGGCGGTCAAGGAGGCTCGCAAGGAGGGCCGGGTCCTGGCCGGCGGCGAGGTGCTGAAGGACGGCCTGCCCAAGGGCAACTACGTCGCCCCCACGGTGGTCGGCGACCTGCCCGCCGGCCACCGGCTGTTCAAGGACGAGCTGTTCGTGCCGTTCGTGGCCGTGGCCCCCGTCGACTCCCTGGACGAGGCGCTCGAGCTGGCCAACGACACCGAGTACGGCCTGACCGCCGGGTTCTACTCGGCCGACCAGGCCGAGGTCGACCAGTTCCTTGACCGGATCGAGGCCGGGGTCGTCTACGTCAACCGCAAGGCCGGGGCGACCACCGGCGCCTGGCCGGGCGTGCAGCCGTTCGGCGGCTGGAAGGGGTCGGGCAGCTCGGGCAAGGCCGGCGGCGGCCTCTACTACGTCCAGCAGTTCATGCGGGAGCAGTCCCAGACGGTGATCTCTTGACCCAGACGACGGCCGGCCGGAGGGGTCCGGGGAACCCCAAGGGGGTGCCCTGGTGAATCAATGGCTCGACCCGGGCCGGCCGGTGCCGGACGTCAGGACCGAGCTGCCGGGGCCGGAGGGCCGCAAGGTGCTGGAGCGGGACGCGGCCGTGACCAGCCCGTCGCTGCCCCGCGCCTACGCCCTGGTGCCCAGGCGGGGGACCGGAGCGCTGATCGAGGACGTCGACGGCAACCTGTTCCTCGACTTCAACGCCGGCATCGCCGTCTGCTCGACCGGCCACGCCCACCCCCGGGTGGTCGAGGCGGTCGGCCGCCAGGCCGCCGACCTGCTCCACTACTCGGCCAGCGACTTCTACCTGCCCGTCTACTCCGAGTACGCCGAGGCCCTGGCCGCGACCGCCCCCATGGCCGGCCCGGTGCGGGCCTTCCTGACCAACTCCGGGACCGAGGCCGTCGAGGGGGCGCTGAAGCTGGCCCGGGCGGCCACCGGCCGCCAGTACGTGATCAGCTTCTACGGCGCCTTCCACGGCCGCAGCTACGGCTCGGTCAGCCTGACCGCCTCCAAGGCCAAGTACCACGCCGGGTTCGGGCCGTTGCTGCCCGGGGTGCTGCACGCCCCCTACGGCTACTGCCATCGCTGCCCGCTCAACCTGACCTTCCCCGAGTGCGGCCACGCCACCGTCGACTGGCTCACCGACACCCTGTTCCGCTACGAGGTCGACCCGGGCGAGGTCGCGGCCGTGTTCGTCGAGCCGATCCAGGGCGAGGGCGGCTACATCACCCCGCCCCCGGGCTGGCTGGCCAAGCTCAAGGCGGTCTGCGAGCGCCACGGCATCCTGTTCGTGGCCGACGAGGTCCAGTCGGGCATGGGCAGAACCGGGCGGATGTGGGCGATCGAGCACACCGGGGTCGAGCCGGACGTGCTGATCGCGGCCAAGGGGATCGCCTCGGGCCTGCCCCTCGGCGCCTTCATGGCCCGCGACGAGCTGTGGCGCTGGCCCAAGGGCGCCCACGGCTCCACCTACGGGGGCAGCCCCGTGCCCTGCGCCGCCGGCCTGGCCACCCTTGAGGTCCTGCGCACCGAGCAGCTGCTGGCAAACGCCACCGCCCAGGGGGAGCTGCTGCTCGAAGGGCTGGCGCGGCTGCGGCGCCGCTTCGCCTGGCTGGTCGAGGACGTCCGCGGGGTCGGGCTGATGCTCGGGGTCGAGTTCCCCAGCGGCCAGCTGGCCGAGGAGGTCCAGCTGGCCTGCTTCCGCCGCGGCCTGCTGGTCCTGGAGGCGGGTGAGAGCGCCGTGCGGCTGTCGCCGCCCCTGGTCGTGACCGCCGACCAGTGCCGCACCGCCCTGCGCCTGTTCACCGAGGCCGTCGAGGAGGTCGCTGGCTCCCTCCCGTCCCCCGACCCGGCCGCCCCGGCCGACGAGGTCGTCGGTGCCCGGAGGGGTTCGGGGAACCGCAGAGGGGTGCCCTGATGAGTCGGGAGGACAAGGTCGCCACCATGCGCGACGCCGTCGCCGAACTCGTCCGCGACGGCGACACCCTGGCCATCGAGGGGTTCACCCACCTCATCTCGTTCGCGGCCGGGCACGAGGTGATCCGCCAGCGCCGCCGCGACCTGACCCTGTGCCGGCTCACCCCCGACGTCGTCTACGACCAGATGATCGGGGCCGGGGTCGCGGCCAAGCTGGTCTTCTCCTGGATGGGCAACCCGGGCGTTGGGTCGCTGCACGCCATCCGGCGGCGGGTCGAGCACCACGACCCGGCCCCCCTGGAGCTGGAGGAGTACAGCCACTTCGGGATGGTCGGGCGGTACGCCGCCGGCGCCGCCAAGCTGCCGTTCTGGCCCCTGCGGTCGTACTTCGAGACCGACCTGCCCAAGGTCAACCCCAACATCCGCCCGGTCACCTCCCCGTTCGGGGGGGAGCCGGTGTACGCCGTGCCGCCGCTCAACCCCGACGTGGCCGTCGTCCACGCCCAGCGGGCCGACGCCGCCGGCAACACCCAGATCTGGGGGCTGACCGGCTGCCAGAAGGAGGCGGCGTTCGCGGCCAGGCGGGTCATCGTGGTCGTCGAGGAGCTGGTCGACGCCGAGGTGGTGCGGGCCGACCCCAACCGGACCCTGATCCCGGGGATCAAGGTGGACGCGGTGGTCGTCTGCCCGCGCGGCGCCCACCCCTCCTACGCCCAGGGCTACTACGACCGTGACAACCGCTTCTACCTGGAGTGGGACCGGATCAGCCGCGACCCCCAGGTCCTGTCGGCGTGGCTGGACGAGTGGGTCCACGGCACCGCCACCCACGAGGAGTACGTGGACAAGCTGGGGGCCGAGCGCTGGGCCGAGCTCACCCCGGCCCCGGCGATGTCCGGCGCCGTCGACTACGGGGACTACCGGTGATGGGCGGCTGGTCCAAGAGCGAGATGCTGGTGGTGGCCGGGGCGCGGGCCCTGGCTGGCCGGCGGGTCTGCTTTGTCGGCATCGGCCTGCCCAACATCGCCGTCGCCCTGGCCCAGCGGACCGTCGCGCCCGACATCGAGCTGATCTATGAGTCGGGGGTGTACGGGGCCCGGCCGGCCCGGCTGCCCCTGTCGATCGGCGACCCCTGCCTGGTCACCGGGGCGACCGCCGCCATGAGCATGGTCGAGCTGTTCAGCCACTACCTGCAGGGCGGGCTGGTCGACGTCGGCTTCCTCGGCGCCGCCCAGCTGGACCGGTTCGGCAACATCAACACCACCGTGATCGGCGACTACCAGCAGCCCAAGGTGCGGCTGCCCGGGTCCGGCGGGGCCTGCGAGATCGCCATCAACGCCCGCGAGGTGTTCGTCCTCATGCGTCAGTCGGCCCGCTCGTTCGTGGAGCGGATCGACTTCCGGACCAGCCCGGGCAACCTCGGCGGGGCCGCCCTGCGGGCCGCCCAGGGCTGGCAGGGCCTGGGCCCGTCGGTGGTCGTCACCGACGTCGGCCGCTACGGCTTCGACCCCGACACCGGCGAGATGGTCCTGCTCGCCATCCACCCCGGTGTGACCGTCACCGACGCCCGGGCCGCCACCGGCTGGGACCTCCGCGTCGCCGACGACCTCCAGGTCACCCCCGACCCGACCGACACCGAGCTGCGGCTGATCCGCGACGAGCTCGACCCGGAAGGGGTGTACGTCAAGGGATGAGCCACGTGTTCGCCCGCGGGAGCGGGCTGCCCACGGTGGCCCGGGCCGAGGGCTGCCAGCTGTGGGACACCGAGGGGCGGCGGTACCTGGACGGGGCCGGCGGGGCGATCGTGGTCGGGATCGGCCACGGCGACGCCTCGGTGGCGGCGGCCATCGCCGAGCAGCTGGGGCGGGTCGCCTACGCCCACGGCACGATGTTCGCCTCCGAGCAGCTGGAGGCCTACGCCGACGAGCTGGCCCCGCTACTGCCCGTGGACGACCCGCGAATCTACCCGGTGTCGGGCGGCAGCGAGGCCGTCGAGACGGCCCTGAAGATGGCCCGCGCCTACCACCTGGCCCGGGGCGAGGACCGCTGGCGGCTGATCGGCCGCCAGGGCAGCTACCACGGCAACACCCGGGGGGCCCTGGACGTCGGCGGCCGCGAGCCGCTGCGCCGCCCGTACCTGCCCTGGCTCGGCCTGGCCGGCCACACCCTCGCCCCCTACGAGTACCGCTGCCGGTTCGGCGACACCCACCCGGCCGGCTGCGGGGCCCGCTACGCCGACGCCCTGGAGCAGGAGATCCTGGCCTCGCCGGCGGGCACGGTGGCCGCGTTCGTGGCCGAGCCGGTCGCCGGGGCCGGCCTCGGGGCGGCCGTCCCGCCCGACGACTACTGGCCGGCGGTCACCGAGGTCTGCCGCCGGCACGGGGTGCTGGTGATCGCCGACGAGGTCATGACCGGGTTCGGGCGCACCGGCCGCTGGTTCGCCTGCGACCACTGGGCGGTCCGGCCCGACATCCTGGTCCTGGCCAAGGGGGCCGCCTCCGGCTACTGGCCACTCGGGCTGGCCGTGGCCTCCGGGGCGGTCCACACCACCATCGGCGAGGGCGGCTTCACCCACGGCCTCACCTACTCCCACCACGTGGTCGGGGCCGCCGCCGGCCGAGCCGTCCTCCGCGTCCTGCGCGAACGCCACCTGGTCGAGGCGGCCGAGACCCAGGGCAAACGCCTCCGCGCCGGCCTCGAGGACCGCCTCGGCGACCACAGGTCGACCGGTGACATCCGCGGCCTCGGGCTGATGGTCGCCGTCGAGCTGGTCGCCGACCGGGCCACCAGGGCCCCGTTCCCGCGCCGGCGCCGGGTCGCCGAACGGGCCGTGGCCGCCGCCCGCGACCTCGGGCTGCTGCTGTACTCGTCCACCGGCTGCGCCGACGGCAGCGAAGGCGACCTGGTGATGCTCGGCCCACCCCTGGTCATCACCGACCCCGAGGTCGACGAGCTGGTCGAGCTCACCGCCCAGTCGGTGGAGGCCGCCACGAGAGCTTGAGGGGGCGGAGGATCCCGGAGTTGTGGGACGATGACCGGTGCCGGGGGTGGGACCAGCGGCGAGGGAGCAGGTGGCGCAGGACAGGCAGCCGGAGCGGCGGGAGCCGCCCGGGCACGGCTCGGCCAACCGGGGACGGGGACGGTGGGGACTGCTGCCGGCCTGGGTCGCGGTTGTCCTGGTGGGCCTGGTCGCGGTGGGGAGCCTGCGTGGGCCGCTCGGCACCGGGCGGGGGCGGCCCAGCTACCCGGCCGACCTGATCGACAGCCTGCTGCTGCTGCTGTTCCTGGCCATCGTGGCCGGGGCGGTGCTGGCGGTGGTCTCGCTGTGGCCAGGCCGGAACCTGGCCAGAGCCCGGCGGCGGGCCGGTGGCAACTGGAACCTGATCCTGCCCATGGCCGCGATCCTGCTCCTGTGGCTGTTCCGGGACCTGCTGGGCCTGGGCGCTGGCGACCGCGACCTGGACCCGACGACCACCATCCCCGGGGCCAGCACCCTGGAGGTGCCGGACCCGCCGCCCGATTCGGGGGTGGTGCCGCTGATCGTGGCCGGGGTGGCGCTCCTGGCCATGATCGGGATCGTGGTCGCCCAGCTGGTCGCCGACCGGCGCCGGCGGCGGCCGCCCCGGACCCCGGCCGAGCGGCTGGTCGAGCTGCTCGACGACACCCTGGAGGACCTGGAGCGCGAGCCCGACCCGCGCCGGGCGGTGATCGGCGCCTGGGCCCGCATGGAGACCGGCCTGGCCGCCGCCGGCCTGCCCCGCCACCCGTCCGAGGCCCCCTTCGAGTACGCCGCCCGCGTCCTCGAGACCGCGTTGGCGCGGCCTGCGTCCGTCCACCGGCTCACCGGGCTGTTCGAGCGGGCGAAATTCAGCCACCATGCCATCGGGCAGGCCGACCGCGACCAGGCAATCGCCGCCCTGCGGGCGGTCCGCCAGGAGCTGGCCGAGGCGGTCGAGCAAGCCGAGGCCGAGGCGCGGGCCGAGGCCGAGGGCGAGCCGGTGGCCGGTGGGGGGGAGGGCCGATGATCGGGGCGATCGTCAGGGCGGTCCTGGTGGCGGTCATCGCCACCCTCATCCTGGCCGGCGTGCTCCAGCTGGCCCCGACCCAACGCCCCCTCGCCCTGGCCATCTACCTGCTGGCCATGGGCGGGGTGGCCGTGCACCTGCTGGTCACCTGGCTGCGGCTGCTCTACCCGCGCCCGCCGGCCTCGCCGTTCGACACCGCCCTGGCGGCCCGGCCGGCCCCGCCGAGGCCGCCGGCCGAGCTGGACCGCCTGGCCCGGCTGCTCGCCCTGGCCAGCGCCAGCGCCCTCCACGCCCACACCCGGCTCCGGTCGGAGCTGCGGCCGGTCGCCGCCGACCTGCTGCGCTGGTCGCTGGCCGTCGACCTGGACCGCGACCCCGACGCCGCCCGGGCCGCCATCGGCGAGCCCGGGTGGGCGCTGCTCGCCCGCGACCAGCGCGACCTGCCCGCCCGGGAGGCGGCCGGCCTGCCCCCGGGCGACCTGGCCGGGCTGATCGCCAACCTGGAGCGGATCGGCGGCCTCGAGCCGGAGCGGCCCGGGGAACCCCGACGGGGTGCCCCGGGCGGTTGGGAGGGACGGCCATGACCGAGTCCCTGGACGAGCTGCGCCAGCTCGCCGGCCGGGTCCTGGACGAGGTCGAGCGGGCTGTGGTCGGCAAGCGCGGCGCGCTCGAGCTGGTCCTGCTCGGGCTGCTGGCCGACGGGCACGTGCTCCTGGACGACTACCCGGGGCTGGCCAAGACCCTGATCGCCCGGTCCTTCGCCCAGGCCACCTCGCTCAGCTTCGCCAGGGTCCAGTTCACCCCCGACCTGATGCCCTCGGACGTCACCGGCTCCTCCATCTACAGCCAGCGCCTCGGCGACTTCGAGTTCCGGCCCGGCCCGGTGTTCACCAACCTGCTGCTGGGCGACGAGATCAACCGCTCACCGCCCAAGACCCAGGCCGCCCTGCTGGAGGCGATGCAGGAGCGGCAGGTGACGACCGACGGCGTGACCCGGCCCCTGGAGCGGCCGTTCCTGGTCGTGGCCACCCAGAACCCGATCGAGTTCGAGGGCACCTACCCGCTGCCCGAGGCCCAGCTCGACCGGTTCCTGCTGCGGCTGTCGGTCGGCTACCCGTCGGCCGAGGCCGAGTGGCGGATGCTGGAGCGCCGCCTGGAGCGGGCCGCCGACGAGGTCGAGCTGGTCCCGGTGGCCACCCCGGCCGACGTGCTGGCCATGCAGCGGGCGATCGAGCAGGTGCACGTGGCCTCCAGCATCGGCCGCTACATCGTCGAGCTGGTCTCGGCGACCCGGACCAGCCCCCGGGTCCAGGTCGGCTCCAGCCCCCGGGGCAGCCTGGCCCTGCTCAAGGTGGCCAGGGCCAAGGCCGCCCTGGCCGGCCGCGACTTCGTCACCCCCGAGGACGTCAAGGCGGTCGCCGTGCCCACCCTGGCCCACCGGCTGATCCTGCGGCCGGAGCTGTGGGTGCGCCGGGTCCGGACCGAGGACGTGGTCGCCGAGCTGCTCGAGCAGGTCCCGACCCCGCCTCCAGAGGCCGAGCCGGCCCCCCTCCGGTCCGGCCAGAGCTGAGCTCCCGGCGATGACCCGGCGGCCGAGCGCCAAGATCGCCGCCTACGTGGGGGTGGCGGCCCTGGCCCTGCTGGCCGGGCTGGCCCTGGGCCGGCCCGAGCTGGTGGCCGTCGCCGCCCCCCTGGCTGTGCTGGTGGTGGCCGGCCTGGCCGGGGCCCGCGACCCCGAGCTGGCCGCCGAGGTCGCCGTCGACCGGGAACGGGCCCTGGTCGGCGACCAGGTCACCGTGACCGTGACCCTGCAGGCCGGCAGCCGGGTCGAGCGGCTGGAGGTGCTGCTGGTCGTGCCCCCGGGCATGGAGGGCCCCGACGGCGCCCCCCGGACCTGGGCCACGGCCGTCACCCTGGCCGCCGGGGAGGAGCGGGCCCTGCCGATCGCCGTCACCTGCCGCCGCTGGGGCGCCTACTGGCTCGGCGACGTCCACCTGCGGGCCCATGACCGGTTCCGGCTGTTCACCTGGGAACGCCACCTGGACCGGCACGCCCCCCTCAAGGTCTTCCCCGTCCCCGACGCCCTCTGGGCTCTGGTCGCCCCCAGCGAGACCCAGCTGCCCACCGGCAGCCACGTCGCCCCCCAGCGCGGCGACGGCATCGAGTTCGCCGACCTGCGACCGTTCCTGCCCGGGGACCGGCCCCGCTCGATCAACTGGCGGGCCACCGCCCGCCGCGGCGGCCTGATGGTCAACCAGCGCCACCCCGAGCGGGCCACCGACGTGGTCCTGTTCCTGGACAGCTTCCTGGACGTCCGCGGGCCCACCGGCAGCACCCTGGACCAGGCCGTCGGGGCGGCGGCCTCGCTGGCCGCGGCCTACCTGCGCCAGCGCGACCGGGTCGGCCTGGTCAGCTTCGGCGGGTTCGTGCAGTGGCTCCAGCCCGGCAGCGGCCAGGCCGCCCTGTACCGGCTGCTCGACACGCTGATGGAGACCCAGGTGTTCGCCACCGTGGCCTGGAAGGGGATCCGGCACCTGCCGCCGCGGACCCTGCCGGCCAAGGCCCTGATTGTCGCCCTGACCCCGCTGGTCGACGAGCGCGGGGTCGCGGCCCTGTTCGACCTGCTGGCCAGGGGCTACGACCTGGCCGTTGTCGACATCTCCCCCCTGGCCCACGCCGGGGCGGCCGGCGGCGAGTGGGCCGAGCTGGCCGGGCGGCTGTGGGCCCTGGAGCGGGAGACGCTGCGCCACCGCTACCAGCGTCTGGGCGCGGCCGTGGTCGAGTGGCCCGACGCGCTGCACCTGCAGCAGGTGCTCCTGGAGGTGGAGGCATGCCGGCGCCGCGCCGGGCTCGCACCCCGCTAGCCTTCGGCCTGGCCGCCACCGCGGTCGCGGCCGCGGTCGCCGTCGCCCCCCTGGCCGAGGTCACCGGGCCACTGCGGGAGGCCCTGGCCTGGTTGGCCGGCCTTGGCCTGGTCCTGGCCGCCGCGGCCGCCCTGCGGGTCGGGTCGCTGCTCGGCCCCGCCCTCGTCGTGCTCCTGGCCGAGTACACGGTCGTCCTGGTCCGCCGGGGCGACCGCATCGACGCCGCCGCCCCCCTGGTCGGGGCCGGCCTGCTGCTCTACGCCGAGCTGGCCAGCTGGGCCAGGGAGGCCCGCCCGCGGGTCGCCGACGAGCGCCCGGTCCTGGTCGCCAGGGCGGTGGTGGTCGCGGCCAGCGCCCTGGCCGCCCTCGGCCTCGGGGTGCTGGTCCTGCTGGCCGCGGCCCTGCCGGCCGGTGGCGGGCTGGCCCGGCTGGCCATCGGCGTGGTGGCCGCCACCGGCACCCTGGCCCTGGTGGCGGTGGTGGCCCGGCCGACCTCGACCCGGGCCCCGCGCGGCTGACGCCGGGCCTAGGCGGCCCGGTCGGGACGGTCGCGGGTCGGGGGACCGCTGGGGGGCCGGCGCCTGGAGCCGGGCATGCGGGCCTGGGCCTGGTCCTTGAGGTACCGGCCGCGGTGGCGGGCCCAGGCGAGGACCCGCTGGGCCCACTGGAACTCGGCCGAGAGCACGACCAGGCCGAGGAGCATGACGGCGATCCCGGGGCCGGGCAGCACCAGCATGGCCGCACCCACGACCAGCAGGGCCGAGCCGACCAGGAACACCCCGCCGCGCCGGACCGCTCGGCCGAGCGCCTGCAGCATCGGTTCCACCAGGGCCACACCCCCTTCCCCCGTGCCGTCAAGGGTACCAGGGGGTGCCGTCGACGATCGGGTTCCCGGTATGCTCCGAAGCGTCCAGGCTCGACCTCGCGACGCAGCGAAGGAGGCCGGAACGTGGGTGCCGGGGAGTACTGGAACCCCAAGACCGAGACCCTGGGGCGCGAGGAGCTGACCGCCCTCCAACTGGCCAAGCTGCGCCGCCTGACCGAGTGGGCGGCCGCCCGGAGCCCCTTCTACCAGCGGTCCTTCAAGGAGGCCGGGTTCGTCCCGGCCCAGCTCCGGTCGCTGGACGACCTGCGCCGGCTGCCCATGCTGACCCGCGACCAGTGGATGGCCTCCCAGGGCGAGCAGCCACCGTTCGGGCTGCTGCCGGTGGCCGGGCGGGAGGCGGCCATCCGCTGGCACACCACCTCCGGCACCACCGGCCGCGAGCCCATCCGGGTCCTGGACACGGCCAAGGACTGGGCCTGGCAGGCCGAGATGTGGTGCTACGGCCTGTGGGGGTTCGGGGTCCGTCCGGCCGACACCGCCTACGTCGCCTTCGGCTACGGCTCCTTCATCGGGTTCTGGGGCCTGCACTACGGGCTGGAGAAGCTGGGCGCCCTGAACGTCCCCGGCGGCGCCCAGCCCACCGACGGGCGGGTCAGACAGATCGTCGACTTCGGGGCCACCGTGGTCGCCTCCACCCCCACCTATGCGCTGCGCCTGGCCCAGGAGGCCGAACGGCTCGGGGTCGACCTGGCCGCCAGCCCGGTGGAGCGGCTCATCCTGTCCGGCGAGCCAGCCGGGTCGATCCCCCAGACCAAGGCCCTGATCGAGCGGCTCTGGGGGGCCAGGGCGGGCGACACCGCCGGCATGACCGAGATCGGCACCATCATGATCTTCGAGTGCCGCCACCAGCCCGGCGGCACCCACATCATCGAGGACCACTACATCGAGGAGGTCGTCGACCCCGACAGCGGCGAGCCGGTCGGCTACGGCCAGGCGGGGGAGCGGGTGGTGACCTCCTTCGGCCGCGGCATCATCCCCCTGGTGCGCTACCGCACCGCCGACCTGGTGGTCAAGGTGCCGGCCTCGCGCTGTCGCTGCGGTCGCGGCTTCGACCTGTACGAGGGCGGCATCCTCGGCCGGGTCGACGACATGAAGCTGGTCAGGGGGACCAACGTCTACCCGCGGGCGGTCGAGGGGATCGTCCGCGAGCACGCCAGCGTCGAGGAGTTCCAGCTCCTGCTGACCCGCGACGGCCACTTCGACCGGGTCGCCCTGCGGGTCGAGCCGTCCCCCGAGACCACCGACGCCGAATGGGACGACCTGGCCGCCCGGCTGGCCAAGGCGCTGGCCGAGGCCCACGAGGGGCTGCGGTTCGAGGTCGAGCGGGCCGGGGTGGGGGAGCTGCCCCGCTTCGAGCTCAAGGCCAGGCGGACCGTCGACCGGCGCGACACCCCCATCGGAGGCTGACATGGGAGCAACTGACCTGCTCGGGCGGCCCACCACCGAGGTCGAGGACGAGCTGCTGGAGCTGTACCGGCGCGCCAAGGCCCTGCTGGCCCGCGACGACCTGGCCCCCTGCGCCCGGGCCGGGGCCCGGGTGGCCGCCGTCGGGCTCTGGAACGCCGTCAACGACCTGGGCCTGGAGCACGAGCAGCTGCTGGACCTGGGCGCCTAGCCGTGCCGGTCTCCGAGCGCCACTCCAAGCTGGTCTACGACGCGCTGGTCGCGGTCGGGGTCGAGGTCGTCTCAGCCCTGCCCGAGACCTGGCTGGTCCACCTCATCCGCCTGGCCGAGAACGACCCGGCGATGATCCTGGTCCGCCTGGCCAAGGAGGAGGAGGGGATCGGGATCTCGGCCGGGGCCCATCTGGCCGGGCGCCGGTCGGCCATGCTGATGCAGAACCACGGCCTGCTCCAGTCGGTCAACGGCATCGTGTCGCTGGCCCAGCTGTACAAGATCCCCCTGCTGATGGTGATCAGCGACCGCGGCCACCTGGGCGAGCCCGACCCCTGGCAGACGGCCGGCGGCCGGGCCACCCGGCCCATCCTGGACGCCCTGGGGATCGTCACCGACGAGCTGTCCGACCCGGCCACCGTCCAGCTCCAGGTGGCCAGGGCCATGACCCTGGCCCAGGCGTCGCTCTCCCCGGTGGCCCTGCTCCTCACCCGCGACCTCATGTGGGAGGCCCTGGCGTGAAGCGCATCCACTGTCTCGAGGCGATCTACGACGAGCTGGCCGGCTGCGCGGTCGTCACCATCATGGGGGCGGTGGCGGTCGAGCTGTACTCGCTCGGGCACCGGCCCAACTTCTTCTACCTCGAGCACGCCATGGGGCTGGCCTCCTCCATGGGCCTCGGCATCGCCCTGTCCCAGCCCGACCGCAAGGTGGTCGTGCTCGACGGCGACGGCTCGGTGCTGATGAACCTGGGCGGCCTCACCACCCTGGCCCGCTACGCCCCCGGGAACCTCACCCACATCGTGTTCGACAACCAGAGCCTGCTGAGCGTTGGCGGGTTCCCCACGGCCACCGCCACCGGCTCCGACCTGGCCGGGATCGCCCGCGCGGCCGGCATCGCCAAGGCGGCCACGGTCACCAGCCTCGAGGAGTTCCGGGGGGCCGCGGTGGCCGCGATCGACGCCCCCGAGCTGGCCTGTGTGGTCGCCAAGGTCGAGGCCGTCGGCCCAACAAGCTTCCACATGGACCTGCACCTGCTCGAGAACCGCTTCGAGTTCCAGCGCGCCCTCCGCCCCGACCCCGACTCCGAAGGAGACCCGACGTCGTGACCGAAGCCGTCCAGAACCTGGTCGCCGCCCTGGCCGCCGGGCAGGTCGAGGTGGTCGACCTGACCCAGCCGCTGTCGGAGGACACCCCGGTCCTGCGCCTGCCCGAGCCGTTCGCCAACACGCCCCGGTTCCGGCTCCGGGAGCTGTCCCACTACGACGAGCGCGGCCCCGCCTGGTACTGGAACGCCCTGGAGGGGGGCGAGCACACCGGCACCCACCTCGACGCCCCCATCCACTGGGTCACCGGCAAGGACCAGGACGACGTCAGCCAGATCCCGCCCGGGCGCCTGGTCGGCCCGGCGGTGGTGATCGACCATGCCGACCGGGCCGCCACCGACCCCGACCACCTGCTCCGGGTCGAGGACGTGGAGGCGTTCGAGGCCGAGCACGGCCCCCTGCCCGAGGGCGGCTGGCTGCTGTACCGCACCGGCTGGGACGCCCGGGCCCAGGACGAGGCCGCCTTCCTCAACGCCGACGACACCGGCCCCCACACCCCCGGCATCGACGTCGCCTGCGCCCGCTGGCTGGCCACCGAGCGGCCCATCCTCGGCATCGGGGTCGAGACGGTCGGCACCGACGCCGGCGCCGCCCACAGCTTCGACCCGCCGTTCCCCTGCCACAGCTTCCTGCTCGGGGCGGGCAAGTACGGCCTCACCCAGCTGGCCAACGTCGACCGCCTCCCGGCCACCGGCGCCCTGCTGATCGCCGCCCCCCTCAAGATCGTCGGCGGCTCCGGCAGCCCGACCCGGGTCCTGGCCCTGGTCCCGCGCTGACCCCCGCCTAGCCGGTCTCCTTGGTCGGGAGCCAGAACCGGACGGTGGTGCCGCCGCCGGGGTGGCTGTCGACCCGGCACCAGCCGTCGGCCATGGTCGCCCGCTCGGACATGCTGGTCAGGCCGAGGTGGCCGCGGCGGGGTGTGGCCCTGACCTGGTCGGCCTCGAAGCCGTCGCCGTCGTCGGCCACGGTCACCAGCAGGCCCCCCCTGAGCCTCCTCCTCCAGGTGGTCCAGCAGGCGGCGCTGGCGGTCGTCGGTGAGCTGGTCGCGGAAGGTGGTCAGCATCAGCCGGGCGGCCGCGATGGTCTGGATGGCGTCGTCGTGGACCTCC
>JASLIH010000022.1 GCA_030152105.1 Actinomycetes bacterium | reverse complement strand
TCGACCAGGGAGTCCTCCCTGGCCCGCAACCTAGCGACGGCGAGCTGCTGGCCACCCTGGGGGTCGACCTCAAGGCGGTCCATGGCCGGCTGCAGGCAACCTTCGGCGAGCACGCCTACTGGGAGGCGGCCCAGCGGGTGCGGCGCCGATCCACCCAGCCAGTCACCCACACCCCCCACATCAGCACCGACCCCTCGCCGCTGCTGTGCGGCCGCGCCCTCCACATCGCCGCCCACGAGGCGATCACCCGCGACCAGGAGGTCGGCCCCGAGCACCTGCTGCTCGGGCTGCTGGGTGATGCCGAAGACCCGGTGGAGACCGACCTGGCGCCCCAGGACCGGCGCCAACGCGTCCTACTCGGTCTTCCCGACCATGGTCCCAGCCCGGTCAGGCTACTGGTCGAGTCCCACGGGCTGACCCTCGACCAGTTGCGCAGGGCCGTGCGTGAGGAGCTCGACCAAGGCCTGTGATGCCTACGCCTCAGTGAGGCAAACGTGGGTTGCAGATCAACATCAGTGAGACGGCCTTGGGGTCAGCAACGCCCAGAGCACAGTCTCAGTGAGACAGCCGGCAGCAGGCTCGGCGGCGTCAAGCACGATCAGGGATGCAGCTGGGCTCGTTGGCTGGATGGTGGCGCCGTCAAGCAGCGCCTGCTCCAGCAGCCAACGAGCCCGGCCGTCTGTGCGCGACTCAGCTGCAGTCGTTCAGCACCGTCATGTACCAGCCGACCTTGTCGGCGGGCGCGGCGGTGAAGTGCGCGTGGCCGGTGCCGGCCTGGTGGGTGGCTGCCGGGAAGCCGTGGGTGAACCCGCACAGATAGTCGCCCCGACCGGTGTTGGCGGTGCAGCCGACCAGCTGCAGGTTGTCGGCGTTGGGCCGCATGAACAGCAGGTTGTTGCGCGCCTGGGGCGTGGTCACATGCTTGAGCGCGGCCAGGTCGTTGCGGTTGTAGGCCGCCGCCAGATATTGCATCGCCGCCTGGGGGGTGGCGAAGCGCAGCTGCCGCGGCCCGGCGGGCGCCGTCGGCGTCGTCTGGTGCTTCTGGGTGCGGTGGTAGCTGATCGGAGGGATCGGCCCTGACTTACCGGAGTCGGCCAGCTGTGGACCCGGCGCTGCCACCGGGTCGGTAGTGGTGGAGTGTGTCGTGCAGCCGGTGATGGCCACAGCGGCAGCGAAGATGACGGCGGTGATGATCCGGACTGGTCGCATCGCGACCTCCCCTGGTGCAGCAGGACTCTTGTGGTCTCTGGCATCAGCCTGACGGGGGCCGGTCACGGGGTGGCTTCGGGCGGGCGTCTCGGCGACGACGAGACGGACTCGAGCCGGTCGCGATCGTCGATCAGAATGACCACACCGCCGCAGAACCTGATGGCCAGCATGCCCAGGGGGAGACATCCAAACGCGATCGAGGCAGGCAGCCGAACTCGCCGCGCTCCCCTCTCAGGTGGCTGTTGGCGGTCGGTCAGGCGACCTGCTCCCAACGAGTGAGAACGACGCCAGCACCAGAGGATGACCTTTCACTCCACGCTCGCCGACGACCCGGGACTTCGCACTCCGGCACAGCGTCTAAACTGAGACATCTCCTAAAGCGAGGGCGGTGAGGAGGACCGTGCGGCTGGCTCAAGGACCGCTACGGCCTGTCCTGGCAGATCATGCCGATCCACGCCAATCAACCCGAGAGCGCCGGTCCGTCGCGGATCACACCGCGTACCTGGTCCACCGACACCCCATCCCACGGAAACTCCACCAGCCACCACGTAGCACCTGCCGATGCGTAAGGCGCCGGATCGGTGCCCACCGGCAGCGCCGCGACGACGTCGAAGGGCTCCGTTACGTCCCTCCCGATCTCGTTGCGGACCGAGGCGAGCTCAGCGACGATCTCGGCGAGCTGGTCCGGGTGCTCGAGGTCGACGGGGAAGAACCCCTGGAACCGGACGGCACGCCGAAGCGGCTTTGGCTTTCCGGGGTACCCGCCCACCCACACCGGGACCCCGGGCCGCTGAACCGGCCGGGGCAGGAAGCGCATGCCGTTGACCGTGTAGTGCTCACCACGGTGGTACACGGGCTCGCCCGACCAGGCGGCCGTCACGATCTCCAAGGCCTCGTCGAGCATCCCTGCACGCCGGCGGTCATCGAGTTCTTCCCCTGTGATCGAAAGCTCGTTCCCGGACCGGTCGCTGCCGAGGCCGACGCCGAGCGTCAAGCGGCCGCCGCTCAGCCGATCCAGGGTCGTGGTCTCCCTGGCGACCTTGACCGGTCGCCGCCTGGCGAGCGGGGTGACCATCGGACCGAGTCGGATCGTCTGTGTGGCGGTGGCGATCGCCGCGAGCGTGATCCAGGCATCGGCGACCTCGAGAACCGGCTCCCGCCAGCGGATGTGATCCCAGAGGAAGATTCCGTCCCATCCGGCTTCCTCTGCCTCGGTGGACAGCCGGGCGACGAGCGCGGGGTCCGCCAGCGCATCGAAGATCGGCACGAAGAGTCCTGAGCGCATAAGCGCGATGGTACGCACCCACGGGGGCGCTCCCGCCTCGTAAGGCATCCGAACGGGCCCAGCAGGGCTCTACTGGCCGAAGGATCGCGCAGATGCGGTCGATTCGGTCACGGACGGCGGACCTCGACAATCCAGGCCCGCGAGCCGAACCACACGCCACGATCGCTTGCGTGCACGGCGAGGGCCTCACGGAGACGCTCGAGCGCCCGCTCAGCGTCGGCGGCACCCAGGCGCATCAGCAACTCCCTGGTGCTCGAGAAAGCGCCGACCCACTCGAGGGCCGCCGCGACGTCCGGACCGTAGTAGACGGGCTCGTGGACGTCGGTGAACGTGGCCGCACCGAATCCCGCCGCGCCGAGGATCGCCTCCACGGTGTCTTGATCGGCAAGCGAGAACGGCTCCCGCGCTTCCGGAACTGGGACCGGCGACCCCTCACGGCCGAGCGCCCGTTCGATCACCACCGACCATTCGTTGTGCTCGTGCTCCTGCCAGACCATCATCACCAGGCGCCCGGCGGACCGAAGCGCCACCGCGATGTTGGTGAACGCCGCGACGGGGTCATCGAAGAACATCGTCCCGAACCGACTGATGGCGAGGTCGAAACTGTCCTTCGGAAACTCGTGCACCTGCGCGTCGTCCTGCTCGAAGGCAACGTTGTGGACGCTCTCCGCCCAGGCAAGTTCGCGGGCCCGCTCGATCATCGAGGCGGAGATGTCGACTCCGAGCGCGCTCCCTTTCCCGGCCGACCGCGCGGCGTCCCGGGTCGTCCGACCGGTTCCACAGCCGATGTCCAGGACCCGGTCGTCTGCCCGTATGTTGTACGTGCGGCGAAGGACCTCGTCGTGCAGCCGGAGTTCGGCGTCGAAGTCGACGCGGGCGACTCGGTGTTCCAGAGGCCGATCCCGCACGGAGCCCGGGCCTGAATGGCTCGTGACCCGCGGTTGCTGGCGGTCGTTCGCGTCCACAGAACAAGATCCTATGACAGCCGGGTCAGGA
>JASLIH010000652.1 GCA_030152105.1 Actinomycetes bacterium | reverse complement strand
CTGATGTTCACGGTGTGGCCGGTTGGTCAGCGTGGGTCCGGGTTGGCGTCGCGGAAGCTGGCCAGCTGGTCGAGGCCTGACATGGCCCGGTGTGCTCCACTCCGCCGCGCTGCCGGCCGCCGCCGTACCGGTGAGCGCTCGGGGACGGACCGGGTGAGTTGGCGGCGGCTGGCGATGGCGAGCAGGTCTCGGTTGGTGCCCCCCTGGCCGCGGCCGGTGGCCCCTGGTCGCGTTGGGCGGCGCCGGCCGTCCCCGGCCAGGACGGCCACTACCGAGCGGACCTGCTGGTAACCGGTGGCAAGCAGTGACGAGCCGACTTCTGACACCCCACGCGGGGCCGGCACCGCGACCAGCGGGATCCCGCGCGCCTCGGTGGCGACCGAGCGTTTCAGCCCCTGCTTGCGGCGGTCCACCGGACTGGGCCCGGCAGTCTGGCCGCCGCAGGGCGCCTTGGTGATGCAGCCATCCACGGCCAGGTGCTCCAGCTCCAAGCCGAACAGCCGGTCATAGGCGGCCAGCACCGCATGGCGCAGCTGCTCGGCCACCCCGGCACTGATCCACTCGTCCCGGCGGCGGCGCAGGGTGGTCGCCGAGCAGCTGGCGTCGGCGATGCGGCGGTAGCCGCAGCCGAACACTAGGATCTGGATGAGCTTGTCGAACACCAGTCGGTCGGGGATGCGGGGCCGGTGGCAGCCCAGCGGGTGACGGACCTGGCGGGTGGGTAGCAGCGCGGCGACCTGGACCCAGAGGGTTCCAGGACCGACGATGGCAGGGCAGGCACGAGACCTCCATATGACCACAGGGTGTGGAAGCCCGGCGATCATCACGGCTCGTGCCTGCCGTGTTCCAACCGCCCGCTGGCGCAGGCCCTAAGCCATTATGAGGTTCGTCATACCTACTCGTCGGCGAATAGGCGCTCCGCGCTGACCCGGTCCCAGGCCGCGGCCTGGATGCGCAGCAGCCAGACCAAGACCACGACTGCGACCAGAACGCCGGCGAGTAGCGCCGCGACCAGCAGATGGTCGAAGACGACGGCAGCTAGCAGCCCGGCTGCGGAGCCGGCGAGCACGGCCGTGACCACACTCACCATTCCCGCTACGGTTAGAAATCGCTGCCAGCGGCGACCTTGCAGGCCCTGGATCCGGAACCGCTCGGTGGGTGGGACACTTAGCAGATAGTCGACCAGCTCAGGTGCGTATTGGAAGTAGTAGCCGCGGAGCCGGGCGATCCTGTGGGCGTAGCCGAAGTCCTCGATTCCCGACTGCAGCACCCGTTCGAAGGTCGCTAGGCCCACGAAGGCCAGGGTGGGCAACAGGATGAGGCCGAAGGCGTAGAAGGCCGCGCCAACGCCGGCGGCGGTGCCGATCAGCCCAAGGGCGACCAAGCCCCCGGACACTGCGCCGAGGAACATGGTGGCCCGGCCGGTGGCCTCGGCGATCGTAGAGGAGCGCGCACCCTGGAGGGTGAAGTGCTCGGTTGTCACGAAGCTGACCGCCGCTGGGCGAGGTTCGGAGTCGGCTTGGTCGGGCTCGTTGCTCGGCGCATTGCCCGCCACGATGAGATGCCTCGATTCTATTCAGAGGTACCTGAACAGGTTGGCTGATCGCTGGGTTGCCTCCGTGCCGGTTCACGCGAGGACTGCCACCCTCGTTAGGGATCGAGCGGAGCCGAGAGCAGCGCCAGCACCGTACCCATTCCGGCAGGTTAGTGCACCGGAGCCGAGCCTGCTAGGGCCCGCTCGTTGCCCTGCTCATGCTCTGCGAGGTCCGGTCGCCTGGCATCGGTGCGATCACCGACTTGCTGCGGAAAGGACCTGAAACGGTGCGGGATCAGGGCTCGATGGTCACCGGTCGACCGGTGGCCGTCTGCCACAGCGCGGTGAGGGTGGCCCAGCCCGGGGTTGGCACGGCGGCGGCGGGCGAGTAGCCGGGCGCCTGGGGTGGGATCCGTACCCGCAGCGCCCCCGGGACGATCCGGAACCGGATCGGTGGGTTCAGCAGCATCGCCTCCCCGTCGACGCCGACCTCGACCGGCTGGCCCGATCGCACCTGGAAGCTGGTGTCGGTCCACTCCAGCCAGTCCGCAGGGCGGCGGGTCGGCCCGGAGGCCTGCAGCTGTGCCAACCCGGCGGCCTCACCGGGGGACTGCAGCCGTGCCGCGACGATGCCAAGGATCCCGGCGTCCAGGCGCCGCCTGGACCCGAAGCCCTCCGGGTGGCTCAGCTCATAGCGGTTGTTGGAGACCAAGATGAGATGGGCGGATTGGTGCTCGGTGCCTTCGGGGCCGACAAAGCGCAGGTCAAACGGGGCGGCGTGCGGGCCCAGTAGCCCTGGCAGCAGCTCCAGGGCGGTGTCGACCTTGTGGTCGCGGTAGGCGGGGGACTGCACGATCTTGGCGTACAGGCCCATGGTGGCGTTGTTGACGAACACCTGCTCGTCGACCAGGCCTAGGTCGATGCGGCGCTCCACCGCCGCCCCGAAGGCGTCCAAGGCAGCCACGACGTCGTCGCGGTCCAACCCCAGGTCCATGGCCAGATGGTTGCGGGTGCCCGCGGGCACGCAGACGAAGGCGACGCTATGGGCGGCGGCGACGCCGGCCACCAGGGCCTGGGAGCCGTCGCCGCCGGCCATGCCGAGCACGTCGGCGCCGTGGGCCACGGCCTGCTCGGCAAGCCGGCGGAGGTCGTCGCCCGGACCGAGCACGACCGGTTCGATGCCGCGCCCGCGCGCCTCCTGGACCAGGTGGAATCGTTCGACCTTGCCGCCACCGGACCTGGGGTTCATGAGCAGGACCGGGCGGATCGCGGGTCCCACGCTGGTGCCTGGGGTGGGGCCGCTCTTCAGCGACGTGAGGTCGCGTCCCAGCGCATGGCGGGTCGCCGCTGCGGCCACGGCCACCAGCGTGATCAGGAGCAGCAGCTGCAGCAGCCGGCCGTAGGTCACGACCAGCGCCAGCGGCGCGGCCAGGGCCAGGATCGCCACCACCGCCGCCACCAGCCGGCGCGCCCCGGTCCGGGTGAGGGCGTAGGAGGCCGCGCCGATTGCCACCCCCAGACACGCGATCGCCACCACTAACACCAGCGGGCGCTGGATGAGGCCGACCACGGCAACCGCCAGCATGGCAACGACCGCGACCAGGGTCACGATCGCGCTCAGCCTGCGTGTTGGGCTCACCGACTGCACCTGCGACCTCCGAGTTGACCCTACAATCTTGGCATGGCGCAGCAGACCGGCAGCCAACAGGAGACCGTCGCAGACGCGCTGGCGCGGCGAGTTGAAGCCCGCCGGGGGGCGGCATCCCGCTGGGCGGAGGCGTTCCGGGAGCTGGGGGCGGTCGACCGGGCGCTGTACGAGACGGTGGCCCGGACCCCCACCGCGGAGCTGGACGAGCCCGTCCGCCGGCTGTCGGATGCCGCCAACTACTCGCGCCTGTGGCTGGGCATCGCCGCCACCATCGCGCTGGTTGGCGGCGGGCGGGGGCGCCGGGCGGCGCTGGAGGGCGTGGTCGCGATCGGCGTGACCTCGGCGACCGTCAACCTCGGCGTGAAGCCCCTTGCCAGGAGGCGGCGTCCGGATCGCGCCGAACCCGGGCAGTTCCCGGGCCGCCAGGTCCCGATGCCGGGATCGACCTCGTTTCCCTCTGGGCATGCCGCGTCGGCGTTCGCGTTCGCCTACGCCGTCGGCCGGCACCTGCCGGTGCTGGGCCTGCCGATCCGGTTGCTTGCGGGTGGGGTGGCCTACTCGCGGGTCCACACCGGCGTGCACTATCCGGGCGATGTGGTGCTCGGCTCCATCCTCGGAGCCGCAACCGCGGCCATGGTGGCTGCGGCACTCGACCGCCTCCCCCAGCCACAGCAGCGACCGCGCCCCCGCCCGCCGGTCGCCGCCCGGAACTCCTGACCGTACCGGGCCGAGACGGCTCCCAGCGGCGTGGCTACCAGCCAGGTCGCCGCGGATCGTGTTACAGGTTCTTTCCGCAGCGGGTCGGTTATTGCACGCCGGGCGGCCGCCCTCAGGCCGACCATGAGGGCAACAGGTAGGCCGAGTCTGGACATGATCGAACTGCGCGGCAGACCACGAGAGGAGCTCGACGAGTTGGCGGGCTGGCAGGGTGTGCCCAGAGAGCACACAGGGACGACCGCGCGCTCACCTGGGGCGGCACCGATGGCGAAGCCGTCCATCACGCTGTGCCCGACCAGCGCGGACGCGGCGAAGATGCCGACGCCTGGGTGGTTGATCGTGGCCATGGCCACGGCCCGTCGATCGGTGGGGACCGCCGGACCGTGGCGGGAAGGGTCGCGCGGGCGCGGCTAGGCGCCCGCTCTGGTCGCCAGCTCGTCGGCATACACCCGGGCGTCGATGGCGTCCAGCACGGCCAGCCGGGCGTTGTCGACCGTCCAGGAGGCATAGTCGATCGCCGCCGCGGCGTCGTCTTCGGCCCAGGCCGCATCGTCGGCAGCGACGTTGGCGTCGAGCTGGTCGGCCCGCTTGTCGATCCGGGCCTGGAGGTCGTCCATCTTGGCCGCGGCATCGGCCTTCATCTGCGCCCACTTGGTCTTGGCGCTGGCCGTGGCCGCGCTGGCGTCTTGGCGGGCGTCGGTGGCGGCCTGGTCCACGTCGACCTTGGCCTGGTCGATGCGCTGGCGCAGCTGCTCACGGTCCTCGGTGACGGCGGCCTGCGCCGCCTGCTTGGCTTCTGCGGCGCGCTGCTGGAGCTGGTCGAGCTTGTCGGAGAAATCCATGCTCCCCTCCCTGGCTTGCGTCGGTGGCCGAGCTGGCTGCTAGCACACCCTCATCGCTGTTCACTCCCTTGGGTTGCGGCATCGTCGAATCCAGCTGGTGCTTGGGAAGCGTCATGGATACGAGGGTGAGCTGTCTCACCAGCACCGGGTGATTCAGGTGGGCGCGCAGCGTCGACGGCCGCGGCCTCGGTTCCTGCGTGACGGACCGCGAACGCCATGAAGATCTGGGAGAAGCCCCG
>JASLIH010000645.1 GCA_030152105.1 Actinomycetes bacterium | reverse complement strand
CTCCCAGGCGTTCAGCCTCAGCAACGACCCGACCATGGCCCCGGCGCACACGACAGCCACGCCGTCAGGAGCCTTCTCGGCCACCACCACGATCCCCCGCGCCAAGGCGGCCGGGACCTACCCGATCCACCTGCGCTGTGGTGGGGCAACGGTCGGTGGGGGCAGCCTCGTCGTCGGAGCGGCACCCAGCACGCTCCAGGTCAGCCCCCCTTCGGTCACCGCCGGGGACACCGCCACCCTGTCCGGATGGCTTCCCCCGGCCCCGGGCTCGGCATGTGCAACCGGCGTCACCCTGTTATCCAGGGCGTTCGTCGGCACCCACGAGTTCGCGGATGTGCCAGCTATTCCGGCGGCCGTCAAGGTGGACGGAACCTTCACGGTGACGACCAGGATCCCCCGCTCCAAGGTGGCTGGGACCTACGAGATCACCGGCCGCTGCGGCGGCGGAAACCTCGGGGCCTCGGCGACCCTGGTCCTCCGGGTCGCCCCAACCCCGACGACCACGCCCGCCCCTGCGCCGCCGGCCCCGCCCGTGACCCACCCCCAAGCGCCCACGCCCGCGGGACCAGCCAGTACCCCAGCATCCCAACTGGCCAGCCGCTGGGTCATCCCCGGGCTGGCCGCCGTCAGCGCCAGCACCCTGGCCGCGCTCGGCATGTGGCTGCTGTACCGACGCCACCATCCGGCCAGCCTCAGCCGCTAGCAGCGGTCTGACAGGTTGACCACACCGCATGCGCCCGGCCCGGACCGATCGTCCGGGCCGGGCCCATTACACCGGTGGGTTGGGGGTGACATGATGCGCCGCTATGACGACCGACCTTGTGACCCGATGACCCGGTGGCTGCTGGAGCCGATACTGGCCGCCGCCGGCTTTGAGATCGTGACCGCGGACTTCAGTGGGTCGGTGTAGGGCGCCTACACCTGCCGCAAACGCTCAACCGCCGCCGACGACCTGCCAACACAGGATGCGCGTCGAGATAGCGGCTCGTACCACACACCAGGGCGTCGTAGCGGGCAAACTCTAGATGGTTGACCACAACGGCTGTCGTCAGCTGGGTGGAGAGTCGGCCGCGACGCCGGGTTCTGATATCACAGCACCATGGACGACCTAGGCGAAGATCCAGCTCCCGCGGCGCTGGCGTGGCTGCTGGGCTCCGACGAGCCGGCGGTCCGCCACCTCACCCGCCGGGACCTGCTCGGCGACCGTGATGGCGAGGCCGCAGCCGCCGACGCGGCCGCGATCCTGGAGGGCCCGAAGGTCCGTGCGCTGCTGGCCGGCCAGCAGCCCGACGGCGGCTTCGGAGTGGGTCCCTACAGCAAGTGGGGCGGGGCGCACTGGCGGCTGGTGTCGCTGGTGGAGCTGGCCGCCCCGGCCGGCGAGCCACGCCTCCTCGCCGCCGCCTCGACCGTGCTGGACTGGCTGGCTGGGTCCTCGCATCGCCGCAGCATGAAGGTGATCGGCGGGCTCGCTCGTCGCTGCGCCTCCCAGGAGGGCAACGCCCTGGCGGTCGCCTGCCGGCTGGGCATGGCCGACGATCCCCGCACCGAGCTGCTCGCCCGGTCGCTGGTCGGCTGGCAGTGGCCGGACGGCGGCTGGAACTGCGATCAGCGGGCCAGCGGCCGCCGATCCTCGTTCCATGAGTCGCTCCCGCCCGCCTGGGGCCTGCACGAGTACTGGCTGGCCACCGGCGCGACCTGGGCGCAGGCGGCGGCCGACCGAGCGGCCGAGCTGTTCTTGTCCCACCGGCTGTTCCGCTCGCTGTCCGGGGGCGATGTGATCGACCGGCGCTGGCTGGCCCTGCACTATCCGCCCTACTGGCACTATGACGTGCTGCAGGCGCTGCTGGTCCTGTCCCGGCTGGGCAAGGCCAGCGACCCGCGCGCCGGCGACGCGCTGGAGCTGCTGGTGCGGCGCCGCCTCGCCGACGGCCGCTGGCAGCCGGGCGGGTACTGGTGGCGCCCGCCCGGCACCCGGTCCGGGTCCGGTCCGGTCGAGCTGGTCGACTGGGGACGGTCGGGCCCCAACGAGATGCTCACCCTCAATGCCCTGCGAGTCCTGCACGCTGCCGGCTGGCCGGCCCGCGCACGCTAGCAACGCCATGCCCTCCTTCGGCCTGTCCCAACCGGTTGAGCCAGATCACCACGCAGGCCAGCGACCGCTCCACGACGTCGTGGTGGCGACCCAGCCGAGGACTCGATGCCGGCCAGGACCAGGACGCATGGAACTGGACACCTGTCCGCGGACCGACAGCTCTCGAGCTTTCTCGCCGGCCCCTGAGCCCCTGACAGTCAGCGAACGGTCACCGTCAGCGTCGGGCTGGTCGCGCTGGTGTGGTCGGCGTCGGCGCGCTTGACGACCCGGTAGGTGAAGGACCCCGTGGCCGGAGGCTTGGCCTTCAGGGTGTAGGTGCTGGTGTTGGTCAGCGTGGCCGAGGCCACCCCTTTCCAGGTGCGGTTGGTCTGGCGTTGCAGGTAGACCCGCTGGCCGTGGTGGTTGGGGGCGACCGACCCGGTGACGACGATGGTCTGGCTCCTGGTGACCGTGCTGGCCTGGAGGCGGGCGGTGACCGTCGGCCGGACGCTGACCATCACCTGGGGGCTGCTGGCCGTGCCGTAGGTGTCCGACCCGGGGAAGCTGGCCCGGTAGATGGTGGTGGCCGCCGGGACCGGGGTGAAGGCGGCGGCGGTGGTGGCGGTGCCGGCGCCGAGCTCGCCGCCGCTGCCGGCGCGGCGGGCGAACAGGTTGACCTGCTCACCCTCGATCCCGGTGGTGGTCTGCTCGTCGGTCAGGCGGCTTCCCAGGGTGACCTGGTCGCCGTAGGTGATGGTGGCGGCGCCGGTCAAGCTCAGCTGGGCCGGGCGGGGGGCGCCGTCGTCCTGGAGGAAGCTGGAGTTGGCCGTGTTCCAGTGGGTGGCCAGGTAGTTGCCGGTCGCTGGGTTGGTGTTGAAGTAGTCGTTGTCGCCGCAGTCGAGCAGCGCCTCCTGCTCGGGGGTGCAGACGATGGTCATCACGACCGGGCCGCTGGCGTCGTCGTCATAGCACATGACGTCGGCCTCATCGGTGCAGTGCCAGGCGGCGCTGGGATGCGGGGCGTCGCGCTGGACCGCGCCCAGGTTGTGGAAGATCTCGTGCAGCTCGGCGTACTGCCAGCACGGCGTGTCCACCCGGGCATAGGACGGGCCGCGGTTGTTGCGGTTCTCCGGGCCGGGGCGGGTGTCGCCGTAGACCTCGCCCAGGCCGCAGATCCCGACCGCGGCGTCGACCCAGACCAGGTACTTGCGGTCGGTACGGGTGAAGCCGTGGGCGACCAGCTCGGTGCGCATCTGACTGAAGCTGTCGTCGCCCACGGGGGTGAGGGTCACCCGGGCCACGTCCAGCTGGCAGCTGTTGTCGGTGACGAAGCG
>JASLIH010000598.1 GCA_030152105.1 Actinomycetes bacterium | reverse complement strand
CCTCATCACCCGGATGCGCCGCAACGCCGAGAACCTCATCGTCCTGTCCGGAGCCGAGCTGCCCAACCAGTGGGAGGAGCCGGTCCCACTCGATGTGCTCATCCGCTCCGCCACCGCCGAGGTGGCCGACTACCAGCGGGTCCAGCCGCTGCCAATCGGCCAGTTCCAGGTCGCGGGACGCGCCTGCGTCGACGTCATCCACCTGCTGGCCGAGCTGATCGAGAACGCGACCAGGTTCTCCGCTCCGGCCACCAAGGTCACGGTCGCCGGCCAGCCCATCCACAACGGGCACGTGATCGAGATCGAGGATCAGGGTATCGGCATGTCCGACGAGGAGATGGCCCAGGCCAACCAGCGCCTGGCCGACCCGCCCGCGTCGACCTGGCCCTCTCCCATCGGGTCGGGCTGCACGTCGTCGCCCGCCTGGCCAAGCGGCACAGCATCCGCGTGCAGCTGCGCCACTCCTGGTACGGCGGGGTCGTGGCGCTGATCCTTCTCCCCAACGACATCCTGGTCCGTCCACCCGGGACGAGCGCGCCACCCGACCCGGAACGGCTCGCCAGCCATCTCGCGGGCCACGCCGGCCGAGGTCGCCTGGCGGTTCTCGACCCCCCCAAGCCTGGTCGGACCAGCCGGACATTCAGCCGCACATGCCGCTGCGGCGCCACCTCGGCACCTTGAACACCGGACCGCCAGACCGGACGCCGATCTCCGAGCCCGCCAGCAGCCCACCCGAGCCGCCGGACCAGACGGCGGACGTGTGGTGGAGGAGCGAAGATGTCGCGCCACCCGAGCGGCCGACACGCTAACGACGGGGCGGCGGCCGCTCACCGGGCTGCGACGGGGCGGCGCTGTCCATGAACGGCGCGGACCGCCCCGACGCAGACCAGCAGGCCTGAACGCGAGGATCCCCGCCAACGGATTTGGCCCTACACGATGACCGGCGGCCGAACCAACCCAACCCGGGCCGACCTGGAGCTGGAGGCGCTCGTCGCCACCCGCCGCCACGGGCCGCCCGCCTCGGCGGACCTCGCACTCGAACAGCGCTCGATCGTGGAGCTGTGCCGCGAGACCCTGTCGATCGCGGAGGTCTCGGCCCGGCTGGGCATCCCGATCAACCTGGTCAAGATCCTCGTCGGCGACCTGGTCGACGCGGGGCTGGTGGCCGTCTACCAGCCGAGGGCAGCCGACCAGCCACCCAGTGTCGACCTGCTGACACGTGTGCTGCACGGACTGCGGACATCGCTCTGACCGCCCCATGGCGACACGGTTGTACCTGATCAGGCGCTCGGCTGGCCGGTCCCGGATGGCTCGGACAGGGTCTCCACCAGCGCCCGGATCTCGGCATCGGGGTAGCGTCGGTGGCCACCCAAGGTACGGAGGTAGGGCAGCCTGCCCTCCTGCGCCCAGCGACTCACCGTCTTTGGGGACACATGAAGGAGATCGGCGACCTGCGCTGTACGGAGGTACCTCGGCTCGGTCGGCGTTGGCACCGTACGCTCCCTTCGTGCTGACTGTCCCCCATCTGGGGGACAACCCTACGCCCATCGGAAGCGAACGCCATCCAGCGTTCTACACACTGCCAGCCAGCCGCCATGATGGCGGCGGCCACCGACCACGGCACCGGCGTGAACGCGCTAGGCCAGCGTCGGGTCGCTTGATGCCTCCGCGAGCCGCCGGGCGAGGGCCCGCAAAACCTTGCGCTCCACACCCGGGTTCTTGTCGAGCGCGGCGTGGAACTCCCTGCGTGTCAGCACGAAGAAGCGCACGGCCGTCTCGGCCGTTACGGTCGCCGTGCGTGGCATCTCCGTGACCAGTGCGATCTCACCCAGGAAGTCGCCGTTGCCCAGTGTCGCGACACGCCTGCCCTTCCGAGTGACCTGCACCTTCCCGTCGACGATCACGAAGAACTCGTGCCCGATCTCACCTTCCTTGCAGAGCACCTTGCCCGGCTCGACCTCGAGGTCTTCGCAGACCCGCTCCAGCTGGACGAACTCCTTGCGGGAGAGGCCCTCGAAGAGTGGGACGCGCTTGAGCGCCTGCACCTTGGTGTCCTGGCTGAACAGCCTCATGACGCCAATCCTATTCGGCCACGCTCGCTGAGGCGAACCGCCGAGATGTGCCAATACAGGTTCGAACTCAGCTGCGGTCGTGAGGCGGTAGCTTGCCGGAACCCGGGTCGGCGACTGTCACGGTGATGGTGGTGCCGTGACCGGGACGGGAGTGGACCCGCCAGGTCCCGCCGGCCATCTCGATCTGCTGGCGCATGCTGGCCAGGCCGAAATGGTTCAGCCCGAGCTGGCCACCGAGCGGGTCCACGCTGCGGGTGGTGACAAAGCCGGTGCCGTCATCGCGTACCTGGAGCTGCACCTGGTCGCCGGCGGCGTCCAGTGTCACCCAGGCATGGCGTGCCCGGGCATGCTTGGCCACGTTGGCGAGGGCCTCCTGGGCGATCCGGTACAGCACCGTCTCCTGGGCCGGGGTCAGCCGCACCGGCAGATCGGCCTTGACGGTGCAGGCGACCCCGGCCTGGCGCTGGAACGCGGTGGCGTAGTCGGTGAGGGCCGCCGGCAGCCCCCACTCGTCCAAGGCCGGGGGACGCAGCTCCATCATCACCTGGCGCAGGGCGGCCACCTCCTGGCGGATGTCGTCCTCCATGGAGACGAGCAGCTCCTGGCCGCCGGCCAGGTCACCACGGGCCATGCGCCGGCGGCTCAGGTCGGCGCTGTAGGCGACCCCGGTCAGCCGCTGGATCGGCCCGTCGTGCAGGTCGGCGGCGAGGCGGATGCACTCTTCCTCGCGCGCCTGCACCGTCCGGTCGAGCAGCCGCTTGCGCAGCCCGGCAGGGCGGCCACCTCGCCGGCCAGCCCCTGCAGGCGGGCCAGCACCAACCCGAACAGCACCATCGACCCGACCGCGATCACCAGGCCCTCG
>JASLIH010000538.1 GCA_030152105.1 Actinomycetes bacterium | reverse complement strand
CAAAGGTTGCGGCCCGGGCTACATCCGGTCCAGCAGCTCGCGCTTCATACGCTGGAACTCCTCCTCGGTGACGGCGCCGCGGTCGCGGAGGTCGGCCAGGCGCTCCAGGTCGTCGAGGGGGGTTGGCGGACGGGTGGGGGTGGCCGGCCGGGCCGGCGGGGTCGGGGTGCGGTCGGCCGCCACCGGCTGGGACTGGGTGGTGGCGTAGCCGGCGCGGCGGCGGTCGTTGGCCTCCATCTGGCGGTAGATCTCCAGCTGGACGGCCTCGGGGTCGCGGATGTTGGAGAAGCGGGACTGGCCGTGCTCGCCGGCCGACTCGAGCAGCAGGTCGCCGGCGCCGATCATCCGCTCGAACAGCGACTGGGAGAAGGTGACGTCGTTGATGCGCTCAAGGGGGATCTCGCGGCCGAACTTGGCCACCACCCCTGAGCGGAAGATCAGCCGCTCGGTGGTGAGCACGAAGTGGGTGGTCGTCCAGCGCAGGACCCGGCCGACCACGGTGGCCAGCAGCACGGCCAGGCCGATGACCCCGACGGCCATCCGGGCCGGCTGCTGGAGGTCGCCGGCCGGCATGACCACCCAGGCCGCCCCCACCGCGACCACCACCGCGACCGTCAGCAGCACGGGCACGACCAGGGTCAGCCAGTGCGGCCGCAGGTCGTAGATCAGCTCCTCGTCCTCGGACAGCAGCCGCTCCGGGAACGCCAACCTTCCCTCCTCTGAGGCCGCGCCGTTGTGGATTCGCAATCAGCGTCATGGATGGTAGACGTCGCCGGGCTGCCGTGGCCCGGTTTGGCACGGAGGGCCAGGACGATGCGACGCCTGACGGCCGGTCTGGCTTGCTTTGGGCTGCTGTGGGCCCTGGCCGGCTGCGCCGACCCGGCCGCCGACGGCCTGGCCGCCGGCGAGGCGGCCCCGACCACCACCACGAGCCCGGCCACCCACCCCCAGGCGGCGCCGGTCAAGCAGCGCGACAGCCACCTCAGCGGCCGCCACGTCAACCTGGCCGTCTACTACCTGCGCACCTTCGAGGGCCGGCGCTACCTGGCCCCCGAATGGCACCCGGTCCCCTACACCAGGGCGGTGGCCGTGGCCGCCGTGACCGAGCTGCTCGACGGCGAGCCCTACTGCCCCGGGTCGCGGCGGCCCTTCCCGGCCGGGGCCCGCGTCCACGGCGTGCAGATCGACAAGGGGACGGCCACCGTCGAGCTGTCGGGCACCAGGCTGGCCGCCCAGCCGGGCGCGGCCAGGCGCTGGCCGCTCCAGGCCCTGGTGCACACCCTGACCCAGTTCCCGACAGTCCGGCGGGTGCTGGTCCGGGCCGACGGCCGGCCCGTCTCCAAGCCGCTGGGCCGCGACAGCGCCCTGCGGCTGGCCCCGATCGCGCTGGCCGAGCCGGCCCCCGGGGCCCTGGTCAAGGGCGACCAGCTGGTGGTCAAGGGCGAGGCCAGCGTGTACGAGGGCACGGTCAGCCTGCGCCTGCGCGACGACCAGGGGCGGGTCATGGCCCAGGGCCACGCCACCGCCGCCGAGGGCGCCCCGGGCCGGGGACCGTTCTCGGGCCTGCTCAGCTTCACCCCGCCGGCCTCCCCCCACTCCTGGACGGTGGAGGCCTTCGAGGTCTCGGCCGAGGACGGCGCGATCGTCTACTCGGTCCAGCTGCCAGTGTGGGTCGGCCGCTAGCCCGGCCGCAGGTGGTGGACGTCGCCGGCCAGGACCTCGACCCGGGCGCCTGAGGCGGTCTGGATGACCAGGGCGCCGGCCGGGGTCAGGTCGACGGCGGTGCCGACCACCGGGGCGGCGCCGATGCGGTCGGCCCGGACCTGGCGGCCGACCGTGACCAGGCGCTCGCGGTAGGCGGCCAGCACCGGGCCGGGGCGGCCGGCGCAGAGGTCGGCGTAGCCGTCAAGGAACCGCCTGGCCCAGGCGGCCAGCAGCCGGCCCCGGTCGGCCGGGGCCCCGGCGGCCAGGCTGACGCTGGTGGCCCGCCCGGCCACCTCGGCCGGGAAGTCCCCGGCCCCCTGGCCGACGTTGACCCCCATGCCGAGCAGGACGGCGGCCAGCCGGTCCCCCTCCAGCTGGGCCTCGGCCAGCAGGCCGGCCGCCTTGCCGCCATGAAGCTCCAGGTCGTTGGGCCACTTGAGCGCGGCCGGGGCCGCCCCGGGGGCGACCTCGTCGACCGCCCCGGCCAGGGCGACCCCGGCCGCGGCCACCGTCAGCCAGACCGCGTCGGTGGCCATCGGCGGGCGCAGCACCACCGAGACCAGCAGCGACGTGCCCGGCGGGGCCACCCAGGCCCGGCCAAGGCGGCCCCGGCCCTCGGTCTGCTCCTCGGCCACGACCGTCGCCCCCTCGGGCTCGCCGGCGGCGGCCAGGTCGGCCGCCCTCGACATGGTGGTGGGCACGCTGGCCACCACCTCGAGAGGGCTGAAGAACCCGGGCAGGGCCCGCCGGGCCCAGTTGGCGTCGACCGCTTCCATGACCGGCGCAGCCTACCCCCT
>JASLIH010000488.1 GCA_030152105.1 Actinomycetes bacterium | reverse complement strand
AGCAGCTCCACCCCATGCTCCGTGCCGTTGGTCAGACCCTGGCCACCGCCGGCATCGCCGAGCGGCCGGCGACGGTGTTGGCCGACTCGGGCTACTGGTCGATCGCCAACCTCACCACGATCCCGGACCCACCCGAGCTGCTGGTCTGGCCGTCCAAGACCGGCCGCACCGGCAAGCCCCGCCAGGACGGCCAGCCCTCGGCGTCCAAGAGCCAGGGGCTGCGCGCGGCGATGTTTGCCAAGCTCCGAAGCGAGCCGGGCAAGGCGTGCTACGCCACGCGGAAGCAGACCGTGGAGCCGGTGTTCGGGCAGCTCAAGGAGCAGCAGGGCGCCCGGCGGTTCACCCGCCGCGGCCTGCGCGCCTGCGAGGCTGAGTGGAAGCTGCTGTGCGGCACCCACAACCTGCTCAAGCTCTGGCGCCACACCCGCCGCCACTCCGCACCGACGCCGCTCACCATCTGACCGGCAGCAAACGCCGCCCGCGGTCGCTACGCCGACCAATCCCCACGGCCGCTCGGCGGCGCCGAGTCCAACGCCAGCCTCATCAGCAGTCCAAGCTGCCAGGTACAGCATCGGGACGAGGGCTTTCGGCAACACGCTGGTACCCGTCAACCACGCTGAGCTGCACCCGCCGTGGCGAGGGGTGGTTGCCAGGCCGACGCGGCAGCGCCCTCGCCCGGCGGGTGACGCTGCGCGTCGGTCGGAACGCCCGACCCGTGTCCCCCGGAACATCTGGCCCGACCCGGGGTCAAGGAGGTAGAGGAGGCGGCGTCATGAACCGCTGCGGCGGCCCAGGACCGCCGCAGCAGCGCCTCACCTAGCGCTACTCCCGCTCCAGGGATGGCGCTGGTTGTTCTCAGCCCCCTGGTGGTGGGACGAAGTCGCCCTCGATCGAGATCTCCAGTTCGCAGGTGTCCGGGACGGCCAGGTCGGTGCCTTGCTGGCCGTTGCAGAGGTCGAACGAGGAAGGCTCGGGCGGGCCGCCGGGAGCGGGCTGGTCGCCGAGGAGGTTGTCGTCACCGCGGCCGGCCAGCAGCACGTCGTTGCCCAGGTTGCCGATCAGGTTGTCGTTCCCGTCGCCGCCTTTGACCAGGTCGTTGGCCGGGCCGCCGAACAGCTCGTCGTCGCCGGAGCCGCCCGAGACGATGTCTTCGGCCATCTGGCCGGTGGCGAAGTCGTTGCCGGCGCCGGCGTCGATCAGGTCGCGGCCGCCCTCGCCGCCGATCCCGTCGTCGCCGTCCCCGCCACGGATGAGGTCGTTGCCGCCGGGCACGTTCATCCCGGCCGGGTTGCCGAGCAGGAAGCTCTCCCCGGTGTCACCGAGGATCGAGTCGTTGCCGGTGCCGCCGTCGAGCTTGTCGTTGCCGCGGCCGCCACAGATGGCGTCGTCCCCGCCCAGGCCAACGATGAGGTCGTTGCCGTCCAGTCCGGCGATCACGTCCCGGCCGGGGGTGCCGCGCAGGATGTCGGAGGCGTTGGTGCCCACGATGGTGGCGGGTTCCTCGGTGAAGGTCGCCAGGTCCAGGCAGGTAGCGGCCGCCTGGGCGTGGGCGGCAGGTGCGGCGAGCAGCCCCAGCACCAGTGCAGTCGCGCCGAGGACGGCGATCCTGGTCAGTTGTTTGCCCATGGGCCCCCTCCTTGCCGGCAATTGGCGGACGACACGCTAACCGGACAGAACCCGCAGGACAAGACCGAGATACCGCGGCACGACACCGGCCTGGCCACGCCTGCCGGACACCAGCCGTCCGGACGGCGGTCGTTCCGGAAGCAGCGGACGGTCAATCCGCCGATCGCTCCCTTGTGATGACTCCTCCAGCCTTCCTCAAGGCCGGCCCTGCGGGCGGCCGCCTCCGGCGACAGTCCTCGCGCCGCCAACGACCCGATGGTCGCCGTGAATCCGGCTCACCCGGCCGCATCGTGGTAGCCCACCGAAAGGCGGGCAACCCGCAGCGTGACTCCGGCGAGGTCTGGGCCGGCAGCACCCTCCGGGACCTACGGCACCAACCAGCTACCCATGCGCTCCTATGTCAGCCGGCAGTCTGGCCAGGTCGTCGGGGGTCGCCGGCAACGGCCTCGTGCAGCTTGCGGAGGGCCTCCTGAATGCTGGCTTCGATGTCGCCAGAACGATGAGGGCGGTCCTGGCCTGCAGGGGTTGATTCGGCCGGTAGCTGGGCCAGCCATGCCCCGGGCTGGTAGGTGACCGGGCAGGGCTTGTCGCCCTGGGGGCAGTGGAAGCAATCGCCGGGGTCTGGAGGCAGGGAGTCGGCCATGACGGCTATCCTGGGTCGCGGTCAGGGCGGGCGGCCAGGCCGGCGCCGAGGTCCGGGGAACGTCGTGGCGCCGGCCCGGGCGGCCACACGCTGTGCCTCCTGCCGGGTCAAGTCGACCTGCGGGTGACGTACCCTCGCGATGGATTTCGCTGGCAATATACGGTGAACGTTGTAATGCCGTTGCAGAGGGCTGATTGGCGAGCGAGGCAGACTGCGATTAACGGCCTCGCAGTCATTCTTGAAGCGCCGGGGTGGAGCATCCGAAAGTTCTGGTCTGCCTCGGGTGGCAGTGTTGCGTTGCGTCCGACCCAAAGCATGCTGAAGACGCAACTTCAGCTGATCAGATGGCCATGGTCAGCTCGTCGAACGCAATCGCCACACGCCGATTGGGACTGTTCCATTGAGCCGGAATGTGCCGGGGAAGCGCAGCAACGTGGAGGCTCTCCTTCATGGAAGGGCGCCAAGAAAGGGCCGAACCGCTCGACCGTGCCCATGATCTGTCGTCTTTGGGCGGCGAAGTGGAGGCAGTCGCACGGGGGTGATCGCTCAATGCAACAGTGCCCGCAACAGTGCCTAGGAAGCTCCACGTGGGCGGTCTACGCTTGCACGCAGCGCGCACTTGTGGGCGGCGACGGGGAGGTTTCGGCCATGGCAACCACCAAGGACCGTCTGAACAAGTTCATCAGATCGGGACCGGACCCGGATGCCTGGGTGACGGCGCCGGAAGCGCCAGCACGGCCAGCGCCCGCGACGGACCCGCCGGTCACCCCGGTTGCCCGCACGCCGCTAGGGACGCACCTTCAGGAGACCATCAGTGCGCAGCAGGCGCTGACTGGGATGGTCGCCTGGGTCGTGGGCCTGGCCATCGGGATCGCGGTCGAGCCACCGGCGACCAACCCCAACGCGGTCGACCCGTGGTTCGTCAGTGCGCTCGGTACCATCCTGCTGGTCTCGCTGTTCACCACCTTGGCCGGCTTCTTACTGCGGCGACGCTGGAGCCTGGCGGCGTCCCTGGTGGCGGCCGGGCTGCTGGTGTTCTCCACCGTGATGTGCCCGGTATCCGGCCATCACGCCAACATCGGCGCCTGGTGGGTGCTTCAGCTAGGTTGCGGGCTGGGACTGCTGACCGTCAGCGCCCGGGGGCTTCGGCAGGCTACGCCGCGGTAGGCGCCGAAGCGCAGGTGATCATCGCTCCCCTTCGGCCCCGCCGTCACGGTCGCAGTGTCCGTAGTCGACCCGGGACGCTGCCCGCCTCCCTATACAGCGCGTCGAGGGCGACTGGCAGTTGTGTAGCTCTGGCCTGTCCACCTTAGAGGAGGGTGCTGGTCGGCCATGTCACAGCCGAGGCAATGCCGAGAGACTCGTCGGTCTGGACGTGCCTGGTCTGCCTTCCTGTAATGAGCGCGAGGGAAGCCTGGTGGACGTCCAGACGCTTGCTGCCAGTGCTCTGGCCGCATCAGCTAAGCGCTCGTTCTTGCCATTTTCGAATCTGGAAGTGGCCCAGCTCCTCGCGATACAGCTCCAGCCCAACCCCATTGGGGTCGCGGAAATACAGGCGGTCCTTCACCCGCCGTCCGGCCCAGGTACTCAATCCTGGCCTGATCGATGTGTTGCCTGGCCGCACAAATTGCTCGGCCGACACCGAGGGCGAGGTCGCTGGCCATCAGGGTCCCGGCATCACCTACCTGCCGATCTCGCTGCTGCATTCCTCGCCGGTTCCGGCTCGGTGGGTGTCGAGCGGCGGCCGGTGCGCATGGGTCAGCTCGCCGTCTACGACCCCGATGACGTCGTAACCGTGGACGCCGCTCCAAGCCAGGAGAGTCGCAATCCCAAGCTTGACGTGCTGATCCTGGGCGGGCTGCCCCGCCAGGGGCTCCTCCAGGCCTTGGAGGACTACCAGGCCGGCCGCCTCGGCACCATCCCAGTCGAGCCTCACCCCGGCCACGAGGTCCTCCGCGACACCACCACCAAGTCGCGGTAGCGAACGCGCTCAAGGTCTCCGGCGGTCTGCAGGCTTCCTCTGTGTTCGGCATCTCTTGGCGAGCCCGATCGCGGCGACGGCCGCGACGGTCAGGATGGCGAGCACCGCGGTGCGAAGCCGTGCGTGCGTCTGGTTCGGCGTGGCGAAGGCCAGCCACTGCTGGACCACGGCGTCGATCGGGCCGCTGCCGGCGTCGCCGTTGGCCAGCACCGCGATCCCTGCCCCCCGGTCGGGCAGCAGGGCCAGGCCGGCCCGCCAGCCGCGGTTGGCGCCCTCGTGGTAGGCGAGCAGGTCACCGCTGGGCGTCAGCCCGAGGCCGTAGCCAAGCCCCCAGCGGCCATCGGTGGCTGGGGCGGCGGTGAGCGCCAGCCGCACCCCGGCCGGGCTGAGCACCCCCCGTCCCGGCGGCTCGCCACCCGGGCCGGCCAGCGCGGCCCCCAGGAAGCAGGCCAGGTCCGGCGCGGTGGTCACCAAGCCGGCGGCGGCCTGTTCGGCGAAGGCGAAGTCGGGCAGGGGACGGCCGTCGGTGTCGTGCGGGCGGGCGGTGTGCGCGGTCCGCGACCACCGGAAGCTGCTGGCCGTCATGCCGAGCGGCTCCAGCACCTGGGCCTGCATGTAGTCGGCGAACGGGCGGCCCGTGAGCTCCTCGACCAGCAGCTGCAGCAGGCTGTAGCCGCCACCTGAGTACAGCCAGCCTCGGCCGGGCGCCTCTAGCAG
>JASLIH010000453.1 GCA_030152105.1 Actinomycetes bacterium | reverse complement strand
AGGGTGGGCGAGGCCATCCAGGCCGGCGCCGCCGGCTACCTGCTCAAGGACATCGACGCCCACGAGCTGGCCAGGGCCGTGCACCTGGCCGCCGAGGGCTCGGCGGTCATCCACCCCAACCTGACCCGCCAGTTCATCGAGGAGATCCGCCAGCTGACCAGGGGTGAGCAGAGCGTCTCGACCCTCTCGGCCCGTGAGGTCGAGGTGCTGCAGATGATCGCCTACGGCTCCACCAACCGCGAGGTCGCCGAGGCCCTCCACATCTCGCCCCAGACGGTGAAGACCTACCTGGAGCGGATCTTCACCAAGCTCGGCGTGTCGGACCGCACCCGGGCCGTTGCCGTGGCGCTCAAGCACGGCATGGTGGAGTAGGCTCCCGCCATGGGCGAGCCGCTGCTGTTCCTGCTGGTGGCCGCCGCCGCGGTGGCCGTCGGCCTCGCCAGGGGCGGGACGCTCGGGCACCTGCGCGACCACGGGGTCAAGGCGGCCTGGCTGGCCGTGGGCTGCCTGGCCGTCCAGGCGTCGGTGGTGGTGCTGCCGGTGCCCGGCCTCGGCGGGGTCGTGCTGCTGGTGGCCGCCCTGGCCACGCTGCTGGGGATCGCCAGGACCAACGCCCGCCTGGCCGGGGTGCCCCTGCTCGCCCTCGGCCTGATCCTCAACCTGGTCGTGGTGCTGGCCAACGTCGGCATGCCGGTGCGCGCCGAGACCCTCGAGCGGGCCGGGATCGGGGTCGAGCAGCCGGTCCCCGACCGCCCCGACGCCAAGCACGTGCTGGAGCGCGGCGGCACCCGCCTCGGGCTGCTCGGCGACCGGCTGGCCGTCCGGCCGCTGCGCACCGTCACCAGCTACGGGACCGTGATCGAGCTGGCCGGCCTGTTCCTGCTGCTCCAGTACCTGGTCCGCGGCCCTGGCCCGTTCCGGCGCGAGGACGAGAGTGGGACCGCCCACGGCGCCCACGAGGCCAGAACGGTCCCGTGGACGACGTGGGCGGAGTGACCCCCCCCGGTCGGCTCCCTAGCCGGTCGGCTCCTCCCGCAGGTCGTTGGCGAGCTCGCGGATCTTGGCCTCGGGGTAGCGGCGGTGCCCGCCGAGGGTCTTGAGGAAGGGCAGCTTGCCCTCCTTTGCCCAGCGGGAGACCGTCTTGGGCGAGACATGGAGGATGTCGGCCACCTCGGCGGTGCGGAGGTAGCTCGGTGCCTCGATCCTGGTGCTGGTCTTGCGTTGTGCCACCGGTTCGTCCCTTTCTCGAGTCCGAACCCCGACAGGCGAGCCGAGCAGAAGGACGTGCGGCGGAGAACGGGTCTGTCGGTCACCCTGCTGGGAGCAGTGCGAACAGGGCGATTATTAGGACTGGCCCGACCGCCCACCATAGCCCGGTTGGGCGGTTTCAGCTCGAAACTTCCACCTACGTCTCGATCACTAGGGAAGGTCGAGTCAACGCCCTATGTGGCGATGATGACCGGGGAGCCGGGCCTTGAGCCAGTCGACCGTCAGCCCAAGGCCCTCCTCCAGGCGGGTCCAGGGTTGCCAGTTCAGGGCCTTGCCGGCGGCGGCCGGGTCGAGGGCCGAGCGCCGCGGGTCGCCCGGCCGGGCCGGGGCCCACTGGGGCTCGCCGGTCCAGCCGATCCGGGCCGCCAGCTGCTCGACCACCTCGAGGACGCCGGTGGCCGTGCCCGTGCCGACCAGCACCCGGCCGGAGGCCGGGCTGGCGTGGACGGCCCGGGCGACGGCGTCGACGGCGTCGTCCACGAACAGGAAGTCGCGCTCCTGGCGGCCGTCGCCGTCCACCCGGGGCGGCTGGTTCTGGAGCATCGTCCAGGCCGCCCTGGCCACCAGGCCGGGGCCGAGAGGGTCCTGCCGCGGCCCGTAGACCGTGCCAAGGACGAGCGTGGCCACCTCAAGGCCGCGGGCACCGAACGCGCTGGCGTAGGCGTCCATGGCCAGGCGGGCCGCGCCCAGCGGATGCACCGGCCGGGGCACGTCGCCGGCCCTGGTGGCCCCGGTGAGCTGCGCCGGATAGAGGTACGCGCCCGAGGAGGCGAGCACCGCCCTGGCCCCGGTGGCGGCCGCCGCCCGCAGGATCTCGATCGCGCCGGGGATCACCGCCCTGGCCTCCCCCGTCGGGTCCTCCCAGGCCCGGACCGGGTCGATCGCGGTGGCCAGGTGGACCCAGGCGTCGGCCCGGACCCGGTCGGCCAGGGTGGCCAGGCCCCCCTGGGCGACGTCCATGCGGTGGAAGCGGACTCCGCCCCGGCGCCTGGCCTCGGCCAGGTTGGCCAGGTGCCCGTGGGAGAGGTCGTCGACCACCACCACCTCGTCGCCCTCGGCCTGGAGCCGGTCGACCAGGCTCGCCCCAAGGAACCCGGCCCCGCCGGCCACCACGACGAGCATCTTTCCTCCCGAATCGTGCCCCTCGGCGCAGTCTAACCCCGACGGCGCAGGCGCCGGGGAGGCCAGTAGGCGAAGCGGACCAGGCCGAGGAGAGCGTCGGCGCCGACGGGGCCGAACTCGCGGCCGTCGGTGCTGGCCGCCCGGTGGTCGCCGAGGACCAGGTACTGGGCCGGGCCGAGCTCCAGATCCAGCTCGCCGGCCCCCGGGCCGCCGGCGAGGTACGGCTCGGCGAGCTCGAGGCCGTCGACCTCGAGCCGGCCGGCGGCCAGCCGCACCCGCTCCCCCGGCAGGCCGACCACCCGCTTGACCACCTCCAGGTCGCCTGTGGGTCGGGGGCGGGCGACCACGACCAGGTCGCCGCGGGCGGGCGGGCGGACGAGGGGGGCGACGGCGATCCGCTGGCCGGGGTCGAGGGTGGGCCGCATGCTGCCGCCCTCTACGAGCATCGGCTCCAGCCGGGCCCGGCGCACGGCCAGGCCGGCGGCCGCAAGGACGCCGACGGCCAGCGCACCCGCCCCCAGGACGGTTGTCCTCCGCATGGCCGGATCATCGCGCGTGACGGTGTGCGGCGAAAGCTGCGGTGGTAGTAACGTCGGGCGAAGACATCGATCGGAAGGGGACGATGCGCATGATCGCCGAGCGCCTGGCCGCATGGATCCGGCCCACCCGGGTCGTCCACGCCCACTGCGACCTGCCCTGTGGCGTGTACGACCCTGCCCAGGCCCGGATCGAGGCCGAGTCGATGGCCAAGATCGTGGAGAAGTACCACGCCAGCGACGACGAGGTGTTCCGGGACCGCGCCATCCTCATCAAGGAACAGCGCGCCGAGCTGGTCAAGCATCACCTGTGGGTGCTCTGGACCGACTACTTCAAGCCCCAGCACCTCGAGCAGTTCCCGAACCTGCACGACCTGTTCTGGCAGGCGACCAAGGCGGCCGGCCAGGCCAAGCACTCGGTCGACCCGGCGGACCAGCAGAAGGTGCTGGACCTGATCGGCGAGATCGACGACGTCTTCCAGAAGTCAAAGAGCGGCTGAGGAAACGCGAACGGCCGGCCCGAGAGGGCCGGCCGAGTCGTGTCGGTGGGATCAGGGGTTGGCCAGCCGCTTGCCTCGGTAGTTGGGGAAGATCAGGGGCTGGTGCTGCCAGCACATGCCGGTCTTGTTGTAGATCGACAGGCGCGTTTCACATTCCTGCTCCCGGCAGATGCGGCCGACCCGCTCAACCTTGGAAGGCGGGGGGTCGCTGCCGGGCCGGTGGCCCTTCACGTTGTCGGAGCGCATCGTGTTCACCGTCCTTCCGCCACCATCTATACGCCGGTGGACATAAAGACGGTTTCACGACGGCGAGGTGTTCCCCCGCAGGATCGTCCGCTCGACCCGGATCCGCAGCGACTCGACCACGGTGGTGGGCACGGGCTCGGGGGAGTCGGCGCAGCGGCGGACCAGCTGCTTGAAGCGCCGGTCGAAGCGGACCGCCCGCTGGCAGTGCTCGCACTCGAGCAGGTGGGCCTCCAGCTCCTCGCAGGTGGTCGGCGGGGCCTCGTGGTCAAGGTAGAGCCAGACGAACCCGAGCACGTCGTTGCAGTCTCGGCACTCGCCGCCGCCGCCTACTTCGGCCGAACCCATTCCTGTCCCTCCTCGAGCAGCCCGCGATCGGCCGCGAACTCCCACAACCGCCGCTGGAGCTGACGCCGGCCGCGGTGCAGCCGGGACATCACGGTCCCGATCGAGGTGCCCATGATGTCGGCGATCTCCTTGTAGGAGAAGCCCTCCACGTCGGCCAGCAGTACCGCCATGCGGAACTGCTCGGGCAACGTGTCGAGTGCCTCGCGGACCTCCTCCTCGGGGATCTGGTCGAGCAGCAGGTCCTCGGGCGTCTCGGCGCCCGAGGGGTTGGCGTTGGCGATCCGCTGGTACAGCGAGAAGTCGTCGACGTCCTCGGTCGGGACCGACTGCGGGTTGCGCTGCTGCTTGCGGTAGGCGTTGATGTAGGCGTTGGTGAGGATCCGGTACAGCCAGGCCTTGAGGTTGGTGCCCGGCTCGAACTGGTGGAAGGCGTTGTAGGCGCGCAGGAAGGTCTCCTGGACCAGGTCCTCGGCGTCGGCCGGGTTCCGGGTCAGGCGCAGGGCGCCGGCGTAGATGGTGTCCAGCAGCGGGATGGCCGAGTCGGTGAAGCGCTGACGCCGCTCCTCCTCGGTCTCGCTGGCCGGGACGCGGGCCCCGTCGGGGTCCGCCGGGATGATCTCGCCGCCCAGGTCAGAGGTCGAGCTTGGCTGTACCAGGAGGTCCTCCGCTCCGAGGAACTGTGGCAACGGGACAAGGGTCGCCACCGGGGCAGGATAGCGCACCCTCACACCTCCGTCGCTCGATCGGTTCCGTCGCCTCTGGAGGTTGCAACCAAGGTGCCGCGGCGGGCATTCCCACTCAGCTGGATACCACGTCGACCTGATCGTAGCCGGTCGCCCCCGACGGATGTGGCGGGGTCTGGCGGGCTGTCTGGAGGTCGCCACGGCCGTCGACGGCCCGCACCTTGAGCAGGTGACGTCCCGAGATGCCGGGAGGCAGGGGCAGGCGCCACTGGCGCCAGGCGGCCCTGGCCAGCTCGCGCCGGAGGGTGGCCGGGACCCAGGTGGCACCGCCGTCGAGCGACACCTCGACCCGCCGGATGCCACGGTCCCCCGCCCAGGCCAGGCCGGCCACCACCTCGGCCGGCTCGACCGAGGTCAGCTCCTGGGGGACGTCGATGCGGCTGGCCGTCTTGATCTCGGCGATGTTGTCCCAGCCGTCGGAGCGCTGCCAGTAGCCGCGGTAGTCGTAGTCGACCACCTCGATCCGCTCCAGCCACTTCACGTTCTTCATGCCGTAGATGCCGGGGGCGATGATCCGGGCCGGGAACCCGTGGGCCCGGGGCAGGCTGCGGTCGTTCATGCCGTAGGCGACCACCGTGGCCGGGTCAAGCGCCTTGGCCACGGGCAGCGAGTCCGTGTAGCCACCGACGGCGTGGAACACCACCCGGACCGCCCCCGGCCCGGCCCCGCCGGCCCGCTCCAGCACCCGGGCCAGCGGCACCCCGGTCCACTTGGCCGTGCCCACCAGGTCGCCGCCGATCAGGTTGGAGATGCACTGGAGGGTCACGTACTGCTCGGTCGACGGCATCGCCAGCAGCTCGTCGTAGCCGAGGGTGACCGGCCGGCCGACCAGGCCGTCGACCCGCAGCCGCCAGGACCGGCTGTCGACGTTGGGGTCGATGATCGACTCGTCGACCGTGTAGTGGAGCCGGTTGGCGGTCACCTCGGGGGTGAGGCCGGCGATATCCCAGGTGGCCGGGTTGTTCCCAGGGGCCGCCGCGGGTGCCGGTGGCGGGCGGACCGGGGCGGCCCCGGCCGGCCGGACCAGGGGCTGCCCGCCGGCGTCGCCGCTCCCGCCGGTGAGCCGGCGGATGGCGAACCCGGTGGCCAGCAGCCCGGCCGCCCCGACGGCGGCCCTGAGCAGCTCGCGCCTGGTCCGGCCGAGCCCGCTGGCCGGGGCCGGGACCGGGTCGCGCTCCAGCCGGCCCATGGCGCCAACCAGCACGCTGACGTACACGGCGGCCGCGGCGGCCACCACCGCCCCGTACACCAGCAGCGACGGCGCGCCCGGCTGAGCCCGGTAGCCGCCGAGGGCGGCCAGGCCGAGCAGGCCCGCGGCCAGCCAGGCGGCCCGGGTCCGGCGGTCCGGGCCGGCCCTGGCCACCAGGACGGCCGCGGCCCCGCCGGCCAGGATGCTGCCGAGGGTGAAGCCGACCGCGAACAGCCGCAGGGCCCAGTGGCCGAGCAGGTCGATGAAGAACACCGCCGCCGGGCCCGGGATCAGCCGCAGCAGCCGCTGGGCGAGGCCGAGGGGAGGGAACGGGAAGCTGGCCTGGACCAGGTGGACGAGCCCGAAGATGGCCGTGGCCACCGTCGTGGCCGCGATGCCCAGCACAAAGGAGGTCCGCGCTCTCACACCTCCACGGTAACCGCCTGTCAGCGACGGCGCTCGTGGCGGCCAGCGCGACTCGGGACGACCCGGCGGGCGTGGCGGCCGCCGCTGCCGTTCCTGGACACCGCGGCCGGGTCGTCGCCGTTGGTGTGCCCCTCGGGGGCGGCCAACGGGGCCGGGGTCTGAGGAGCCGGGGTCTCGGGGGCCGGGGCCTGAGAGGCCGGGCGGCCGGTGGCCGACCAGTACTGGGCGACCACGTGGGCCGTCTCCTCCAGCACCATGGCCTCGACCGCCTCGGGCGGCTTGCTCTCCATGCGGCGCAGTCGCCGGGGCACGACCTCCTCTGCCGCCAGGGTGCGGCGCTCCAGCCACTCGCCGGCGGCCAGCATGCCCATCAGCCCCAGCGGGAACAGCACCGTAAGGGCGATCGCGACCAGCAAGTTGGAGAACAGCATCTCACCGCGAGGGACGCATGGACCGGCCGACCCGGTTCACCCTGCGGCGCTCCCGGGACCGCCAAACCCTACCGGCTCGGCGCTCCGGCGCCAAAACGCCTGTCCACGCCGGGACGCCGCGTCGACGAACGCTCGCAGCAGCCGCTGCTGGACCGGGTCGGCGGCGGCGGTGCTCTCGGGGTGCCAGAGCACGCCGACCGTCCAGCCCCCCACGCGCTCGATCCCCTCGACCAGCCCGTCCGGCGCCCAGGCGACCGGCCGGAACCCGTCCCCGATCCGGCCGAGGCCCTGATGGTGGTGGGAGAGCCCCTCGGCCTCGACCTGCCCGATGGCCTCGGCCAGCCGGCTGCCCGGCTCCACCCGCAGGCCGTGCATCGCCTGCATGGCCTCGTTGCGGTGCTCGACCTGGTTCTCGGCCGGGTGCTCGGCGTCCTGATCCGCGAGGTGCTGGACCAGCGTCCCGCCGAAGGCGACGTTGAGCAGCTGCACCCCGCGGCAGATGCCGAGAACGGGCAGGCCCAGCCGGACCGCCGCCCCGACCAGCTCCAGCTCGAGCTGGTCGCGCTCGGGGTCGACCCCGTACTGGGCCGGGTGGTCGGCGGCCCCGTAGCGGGTCGGCTCGACGTCCCCGCCGCCGGCCAGGAGCAGGCCGTCGAAGGGGGCCAGCACCTCCTCGGGGTCGCCGGGCTGGGCCGGGGGCAGCATCGCGACCCGGGCCCCGGCGGCGCGCAGCGCGGCCACGTACGGCTCGGGGAGGGCGTAGGCGCCCACCCAGTTCCCGACCCGCCCGGGTCCCAGGTGGTAGGTGGGGATCGCGATCAGCGGCGCCGTCACCGGCGCCGAGTGCTTTCGCCAAGGGTGTCGGCGACCTCGGCGTTCCGCTGGCCCAGCGGCCGCTCCGGGCCGGTGGTGGTGTCCCTGGCCGTCTGGCGCTCGGTCTCGGCGTCGAGCTCGGCCCCGAGGAGCACCGCGAAGGCGGAGAGGTACAGCCAGAGGAGCAAGATGATCACCGCCGCCAGGGCGCCATAGGTCTGGTTGTAGTTGCCGAACTTGTCGACGTACCAGCTGAACCCGATGGAGCCTAGCAGCCACAGCAACAAGGCGACCACCGCCCCTCCGCTCACCCAGCGCCAGCGCGGGTTGGCCCGGTCGGGGGCGAACCGGTACACCACGGCCAGGGCGACCAGCACCAGCAGGGCCAGGACGACCCAGCGGACGATGGATGCGGCCAGCTTCCCGGCCTGGCCCAGCCCGATCGACAGCGCCTGCTGGCCGGCGTTGACGACGTTCTTGAGCTGCTCGGTGAGCAGCTGGTCGGCCCCTGACGGCAGGCTCTTGGCGAGCCCGCCGACCTGCGACTCGACCTGAGCGGGGTCGGCGACCATGCCGTAGATGGTGACCAGGGCG
>JASLIH010000317.1 GCA_030152105.1 Actinomycetes bacterium | reverse complement strand
GTTCGGCGCGGCCGGCGCCCTCGAGGCGATCGCCAGCGCGCTCGCCCTGCGCGACCAGGTCCTGCCCCCGACCATCAACCTCGAGGACCCGGACCCAGCATGCGACCTCGACTACGTACCCCTGAAGAGCCGGGAGGCCCGGATCGACGTGGCCATCTCGAACTCAATGGGTCTGGGCGGCCACAATGGCGCCGTCGTCCTTCGCCGCGTCAGCTCCTGAGCCAACGCCGCGAAGCCGTCGCCGCCGCCCGCCGGTCCGCCCCACCCTCTGTCCCGGTCAGCATGCCCACGCTCCTCCGCGAGGCCCTCCACAGCCCCCGCGACATGGCCCTGATCCTCGGCTCCCTCCTCCTGGCCATGCTCGTCACCTCCCCCCTCCCCACCTACCTCTGGGGCCCCACCGCCCTCCTCCTCGCCGCCATCCCCGGCACCGCCGTCATGAACCGAGTCCGCCGGCGAGCCGAAGACCGCATCCGCCAGGAGCAGGACAAAGGCAACGAGCCATAGGGCTCCCGCGGACGTTATCCACAATTTCAGCCGAATGACTTGAACCGCATCTCGACTCCGTGCTGGAGACGTTGATGGAGATGGGCGCTGAAGACGCCGATATCGGCGGTTCTCTTGCCTCTGGAGAGATCGAAATCTCGCTGACCGTCGACGCCGGGTCGCTCCGCGACGCCCAGAAGACGGCCGCCGAGGCCATCGCCGAGGCGATCCGTCTTGCCGGGGCACGACCGCCGAAGGCAACGGCGCCTCCCCGACCCGCTCACAGGGCCCATCCTTCGACCTCCGTTCGGTCGCCGCCGAGCTTGCCGGCACCTGATCCACGCCGCCGGCCGGGTCGGGACTGGACCTGTGGCTACGCCGAGCCGCCGGCCCCGCGGTGGAACCGGGGAGGGCGGTCCTCGACCTCGACCGGGTTCCACCCCCCGGGGGACCGGCCGTCAGGAGGGTTCGCAGCCGAGGCCGTCGGCGTCGGCGTCGAGGTCGAAGGGGTCTGGGGGGCGGACCTTGACCGGGCCCTGGACGTACTTGGGGCCGTTTCCGGAGCCTCCGGCGCAGTCGTAGTCGGAGGCGGTGGGGTCCAGGCAGGCGCCTTCGTAGGAGGGGTGACAGTTCCTCGCCGGCGTGGTCGGTGGGGGCGGCGGCTGGGTGGTCGGTGGTGGTGGGAGGGCCTTGGCGATCACCAGGGTGATGGCGGACGAGGGGGCGACGCCGGCGCCGATCCGGCGGGACTGGGAGATGACGGTGCCGGCGGCGAACCGGGCGGTGGGGCGGTAGCGGACCCGGAGCTTGAGGCCGTTGGTGGCCAGGCGCTGTCTGGCGCTGGCCAGCTTCATCCCGACCAGCCTGGGCACCTCGACCTTGGGCGAGGTGGTCGGGGCGGCCGTGGTCGCGGGTGGCGCGGTGGTGGCCGGTGGTGCTTGGGCGTGGTCGAGCGAACAGGCATACGGCCCCCCCGTGCCGAAAGCGACAAGTCTTCACTTCAGGCGTTCGGGGCGGATCAATCGATACGGGTCAGCGGTGGAGGGTCTGGACGGTGCCGTCGGGGTTGCCGACGAGGACCTCGTCGGCCTGGTCCGTGAACAGGCCGTGCTCGACCACGCCGAGGGTGGACTTGAGGGCGGTGGCCAGGGTGGGGAGGTCGGTGGCGGGGAGGGTGCAGTCGAGGAGGTGGTGGCCCTCGTCGGTGACGAACGGGGACCCGTCGGGGGTGGGGCGGAGGGTGGCGGTGGGGAGCAGGTCGAGGACGCGGGAGCGGGTGGTGGGCCAGGCGAACCGGACGACCTCGACGGGCAGGGCCTTGGTGGCGCCGAGGTGAGGGACGAGCTTGGGGGACTCGGCGACGATCACCACGTGACGGGCGGCGGCGATGACGAGCTTCTCACGGAGGAGGGCGCCGCCGCCGCCCTTGAGGAGGTTGAGGGCCGGGTCGACCTCGTCGGCGCCGTCGACGGCGAGGTCGAGGGTGCGGTCCTCGTTCAGGTCGAGCAGTTCGATGCCGGCCGCCCGGGCTCTGGCCTCGGTCCTGGAGGAGGCGGCGACCGCCCGCAGTGGCCGCGGGCCCGGCCAGCTCGCGGCGAGCAGGTCGACCAGCGCGAACACGGCCCGGCCCGACCCGAGCCCGATGGTCATTCCCGGCTCGATCCGGGCCCGGGCGGCGGCCACCGCCGCGGCCCGCGCCGGGTCGTCCAGGAACTGGGTCATCGGGGAACGCCCCGGCCGGCTCGGGTGCCGAGGAGCCCGGTCATGCGGGGACGCCGCGCCAGCCGGGGGTGCCGGTCTCGGCGGTGTGGGCGCCGGAGCCCTCCTGCTCGTTCCAGAGGAGGACGGCCGGCCACTCGTGCTCGACGCCGAGGACCGAGAGGCTGGCCGTGCCGAGGAACAGGTGGCGGGCGGTGTCGGGGGGCAGGCCCAGGAACACGGCGGTGAGGATGCGGAGCTGGTGGCCGTGAGAGAACAGCAGGACCCGGCCGTCGGCGGCGCCCAGGTCGTCCAGCAGCCCGCGGGCACGGGCGGCGGCGTCCTCGACCGTCTCGCCGCCTGGGCAGCCGTCGCGGAACAGGTCCCAGCCGGGGCGGGAGGCGCGGATCTCGGTGGTGGTGAGGCCCTCGTAGTCGCCGTAGTCGACCTCCAGCAGGGCGTCGGTGAGCTCGACCCGTTCGCCGAACCCGGCCAGGGCGGCGGTGGTGGTTGCCCGGGTCAGGGGGCTGGACAGGACCCGGTCGACCTCGAGGCCGCGCAGGTGCTGGCCCAGCGCCCTGGCCTCGGCCTCCCCGGCCGGGCTGAGGGGCAGGTCGGTGCGACCGGTGTGGCGCCGCGCCCGCGACCACTCGGTCTCTCCGTGCCTGATGAGGTACAGCTCCACGGCAATCCCTCCCGGGCCGGGACGGTAGCATCTAGGCAGCCGCCAGTGAGGAGGTCCACGCGATGATGGACTACCCGCTCACCGTCCGGACCATCTACCAGCGGGCGCTGACCCTGTTCCCGGACAAGCAGCTTGTGACCAGGCGGCCGGAGGGCGTGCGGCGGACCACCTACGGGGAGTGGGCCGAGCGGGTGGCCAGGCTGGCCGGCGGGCTGCGCGACCTGGGGGTCGGGCCCGGCGACCGGGTGGCGACGTTCTGCTGGAACCACGACCGCCACCTGGAGGCGTACTTCGCGGCCGCCCTGATGGGGGCGAGCTACCACACCCTGAACATCCGCCTCGGCGGCGACCAGCTCGCCTACATCGTCAACCACGCCCGCGACAAGGTGCTGATCTGTGACGCCGAGCTGGCCCCGGCGATCGGGCCGGTGCTGGGGGACCTCGGCACCGTCGAGCACCTGCTGGTCCTGGACGGCGATGACGGGGAGCGGCCGGTTCTCGGCTTCGGCGCCGAGCACGGCTACGAGGACCTGGTCGAGCGGTCGGCGCCGATGACCGACTGGCCGGAGCTGGACGAGCGGCAGACGGCCGGCATCTGCTACACCTCGGCCACCACCGGCAACCCCAAGGGCGTTGCCTACTCCCACCGGGCGCTGTACCTGCACTCGCTGATGGTGGGGCTGGTCGACACGGCCGCCATCTCCGAACGGGACGTGCTCCTGCCGATCGTGCCCATGTTCCACGTCAACGCCTGGGGGATGCCGTTCGCGGCCACCTGGTACGGGGCCGGCCAGGTGTACGGCGGCCCGGCCCCGGGCCCGGCCGACTACCTGCGGCTGATCCGGACCGAGGGCGTGACCGTCTCGGCCGGGGTGCCGACGGTGTGGCTCGGCATCCTCCAGCTGCTGGAGTCCGACGGCGGCGACCTGGGCCCGCTGCGCCGGATCATCTGCGGCGGCTCGGCGGCCCCGGTGTCGATGATCCGGGCGTACGAGGAACGTCACGGGGTCGAGTTCATCCACGCCTACGGGATGACCGAGGCGACCCCGGTCACCCATTTCTCGCGGCTCAAGGCGGGCATGGACGACCTGCCGGTCGAGGCCCGCTACGGCTACAAGGCCAAGCAGGGCCTGCTGGTCCCGGGGCTGGAGCAGCGGGTGGTGGACGCCGACGGCGACGAGGTCCCGGCCGACGGCAAGTCCATGGGCGAGCTGCGGCTGCGCGGCCCCTCGATCGCCTCGGAGTACCTCGACGACCCGCGCTCGGCCCAGACCTTCGTCGACGGCTGGTACCACACCGGCGACGTCGCCACCGTCGACCAGGCCGGCTACCTGCACCTGGTCGACCGGACCAAGGACCTGGTCAAGTCGGGCGGCGAGTGGATCTCGAGCGTCGAGCTGGAGAACGCCCTGATGGGCCACCCCGAGGTCGCCCAGGCGGCGGTCATCGCCATCCCCGACGAGCGCTGGGGCGAGCGCCCCCTGGCCGTGGTCGTCCGCAAGCCCGGCTCGGAGGTCGGCGAGGCCGAGGTGGTCGCCTCGGTGGCCGGCAAGTTCCCCAAGTGGTGGCTGCCCGAGCGGGTCGAGTTCGTCGACGAGATCCCCATGACCGCCACCGGCAAGTTCTCCAAGCGCCTGCTGCGCGAGCGCTTCGTGGCCAGCGTCCAGGAGGAGGACGCCTCCGACGACCGCTGACCCGGAGGCCTAGCTCCTGGCCTCGGCCAGCCAGCTGTCGAGGGGGCGGCCGGCCAGGCGCTCGTAGGCCTCGCGGTAGCGGGCGGCGGTGCCGGCGACCACGTCGGGCGGGAGGGCCGGGGCCGGGGGCCGCTGGTCCCAGGAGTGGTCCTGGAGCCAGTCGCGGACGTACTGCTTGTCGAACGACGGCGGGGAGTGGCCGGGGGACCAGCCGCCGGCCGGCCAGAACCGCGACGAGTCCGGGGTGAGGACCTCGTCGGCCAGCACGACCCGGTCGCCGTCGAGCCCGAACTCGAGCTTGGTGTCGGCCAGCAGGATGCCCCGCCTGGCCGCGTGCTCGGCTCCCCGGCGGTAGACCTCCAGGGTCAGGTCGCGGAGGCGGCCGGACAGGTCGGGCCCGAGCGTCTCGGCCACCTGGGCCTCGGAGACGTTCTCGTCGTGGCCGGTCTCGGCCTTGGTGGCCGGGGTGTAGATCGGCTCGGGCAGCCGGTCGGCCTGGCGCAGCCCGGGCGGCAGGGGGATGCCGCAGACGGCCCCGGTGGCCTGGTAGTCCTTCCAGCCCGACCCGACCAGGTAGCCGCGGGCCACGCACTCGAACGGCACCATGTCCAGTCGCCGGACCAGCATGGCCCGGCCGGCCAGGTGGCGGGCGGCCGGCGGCAGCTCGGAGGCCCGCCAGCCGGCCAGGTGGTTGGGGACCAGGTCGGCGAACAGGTCGAGCCAGAACACGGTCAGGGCGGTCAGCACCTCGCCCTTGCCCGGCACCGGGTCGTCGAGGACGACGTCAAAGGCCGAGATGCGGTCGCTGGCCACCAGCAGCAGGTGGTCGTCGTCGGCCTCGTACAGGTCGCGGACCTTCCCGGAGCCGAGATGCCGCAGCCCCGATCCACCGGTGGACCACTCCGGCGGTCCCCCGGACCCCCCCTCGGGGGCCGTAAGCTCGCTCACCGCAGCGCCTCCAATCGCTCGAACACGGGACCGGCTCCGTCCACGAACCGGGCCGGGTCGATGGCGGCGTCGAGGGCGCGCTCGCTCAGCGCGTCGGCCACGCCCGGCTCGGCCAGGAGCAGGTCGCGGAAGCCGCCCTTGCCCTCCCAGGCGGCCATGGCCGCCCGCTGCACGCCTGCGTACGCGTCCTCCCGTGCCCAGCCCGCGTCGACCAGGGCCAGCAGGGCGGCCGAGGAACCGGCGAGCCCGCCCGAGGCCTCCAGGTTGGCCCGCATCCG
>JASLIH010000249.1 GCA_030152105.1 Actinomycetes bacterium | reverse complement strand
TTCGTCGCCGACGCCGACGGGCGCACCCCGGTGTTCCGGGTCGAGGTCGGCGGCCAGGACGAGGGGCGGGTGACCCGGCTCAGCGCCGAGGGCGCCTTCTCCGACCTCTGCCCGGACCCGGGCGGGGGGCGGCTGTACGCCCTGCGGGCCACCATGGCCTCGCCGGCCGAGGCGGTCGCCCTCGACACCGCCGCCGCCGACCAGGAGCCCTCCCCGATCCCGACCCCCGGCCTGCCCCTGCCCGTGCCCGGCTCCCTGACCGAGGTCGAGACCCGGGCCGGCGACGGCACCCGGCTGCGGGGCTGGCTGGTCCTGCCCGCGGGCGCCTCGGGGGCCCGCCCGGCCCCGCTGGTGGCGTTCATCCACGGCGGGCCGCTGTCGTCCTGGTCGGGCTGGAGCTGGCGCTGGAACCCGTGGCTGCTGGCCGCCCGCGGCTACGCCGTGCTGCTCGGCGACCCGGCCCTGTCCACCGGCTACGGGCAGTCGTTCGTGGCCCGGGGCCGGGGCCGCTGGGGGGCCGAGCCCTTCACCGACCTGATGGCCCTGGTCGACGCGACCGTGGCCCGGCCCGACATCGACGAGGAGCGGACGGCCGCCATGGGCGGCTCGTTCGGCGGCTACATGGCCAACTGGGTGGCCGGCCAGACCGACCGCTTCCGCGGCATCGTCACCCACGCCAGCATCTGGTCGCTGGAGCAGTTCCACGGCACCACCGACCACGCCGCCTGGTGGGAGCGGGAGTTCGGCTCGCCCGAGGCCATGCCCGAGCGCTACCGCGACCACTCCCCCGACCGCAACCTGGGCCGGATCCGCACGCCCATGCTGGTCATCCACGGCGAGCGCGACCACCGGGTGCCGATCGGCGAGGCCCTGCGGCTGTGGACCGACCTGACCCGCTCGGGGGTGGAGGCCAAGTTCCTCTACTTCCCCGACGAGAACCACTGGATCCTGACCCCGCCCCACGTCCGCGTGTGGTACGAGACAGTGCTCGCCTTCCTCGACCAGCACGTCCTCGGCAAGGACTGGGCCCGCCCGGAGCTGCTCTAGCCCTCAGGAGGCCCGGTGCTCGACCCGTCCCAGGAGGCCCACGCCCACGCCGACCGGCGCCTGCGCTCCGAGCAGGTCGCCTGGCTGACCACCGTCCGGGCCGACGGCCAGCCGCAGAGCACCCCGGTGTGGTTCCTGTGGGACGGCAGGACGTTCCTGCTCTACAGCCAGCCCGGCGCCCAGAAGGTCCGCAACGTGACCGCCAACCCCAAGGTGTCGCTGCACCTGGGCGACGACGGGGCCGGCGACGACGTGGTCACCTTCGAGGGCACGGCCACGGTCGAGCCCGGCACCCCGCGGGCCGACCGGGTGGAGGAGTACCTGGCCAAGTACCAGACGGCGATCGAGGCCCTCGGGTACGAGCCGGGGCCGTTCGCCCGCACCTACTCGATGGCCATCCGGGTCCGCCCGACCCGGGTCCGGGCCTGGTAGGGCCGCGAGCGCTACCCCCGAACGGGGACTGGAGCGTTCCAGCCCGTGCGGCTACGAGGTTGGCTTGTCGGGCGGGCCCTCGTCGGCCGCGTCGGAGGCGGCCTCGTCGGGCTCGGACGGCGGGTGCCAGCGGGCGATCAGGGAACGGGCCGCCCTGGCCTCGTCCAGGCGCCCGACCGGGGCGGTCACCGGCGCCTGGTGCAGCGGGTGGGGGTCGGTCTCGGCCTGGGCGGCGATCTCCAGCATGGCGTCGGCGAAGCTGTCGAGGGTCTCGAGGCTCTCGGTCTCGGTCGGCTCGACCATCAGGGCCTCCTCGACGATCAGCGGGAAGTAGACCGTCGGCGGGTGGAACCCGCGGTCGATCAGCCCCTTGGCGATGTCGAGGCCGCGCGCCCCCTGGCCCTTCTGCTTGCGGGCCGAGAGCACGAACTCGTGCATCACCGGCCGCGACGGGTAGCCGAGCTGGTAGGCCGATGACAGCCGCTCCAGCAGGTAGTTGGCGTTGAGCACGGCCCGCTCGGCCACCCCCCGGAGGCCGTCGCCGCCGTTGGCCAGCAGGTAGGCGAAGGCCCGGACCAGGATGCCGAAGTTGCCGTTCCAGCCGTGGACGCGACCGATGGACCGCGGCCGGTCGCTGTCCCAGCGGTAGCCGTCACCGTCGGCGACGACCACCGGGGCGGGGAGGAAGTCGACCAGGTGCTCGGCCACGACCAGCGGCCCGGCCCCGGGCCCGCCGCCGCCGTGGGGGGTGGCGAAGGTCTTGTGGAGGTTGAGGTGGACGACGTCGAAGCCCATGTCGCCCGGCCGGACCTTGCCGAGGATGGCGTTGAAGTTGGCCCCGTCGTAGTAGAGCTGGCCCCCGACCCCGTGGACGAGCTCGGCCACCCGGGCGATGTTGCGCTCGAACAGGCCGAGGGTGTTGGGGTTGGTGATCATGAACGCGGCCACGTCGGTGTCCAGCACCTTCTCCAGCGCGTCCAGGTCGACCAGGCCCTCGGGGCTGCTGGCGACGGTGGTGACCTCGAACCCGGCCAGGCGGACCGACGCCGGGTTGGTGCCGTGGGCGGCGTCGGGGATGACCACCCGGCGCCGCGGGTCGTTGCGGGCCTCGTGGTGGGCCCGGATGATCAGCAGCCCGGTCAGCTCGCCGTGCGCCCCGGCGGCCGGCTGGAAGGTGGCCGCGGCCAGCCCGGTCAGCTCGCACAGGGCGTGCTCCAGGCGGGCCAGCAGCTCTAGCGCCCCCTGGACCTGCTCGGCCGGCTGGGCCGGGTGGAGCCGGGCGAACCCCGGCAGGGCGGCCGCCGACTCGGCCACCTTGGGGTTGTACTTCATGGTGCACGACCCGAGCGGGTAGAACCCGAGGTCGACCGCGTAGTTGCGGTGGGCCAGCCGGGTGTAGTGCCGCACCAGGTCGCGTTCGGACACCTCGGGCAGCCGCACCGGCTCGGTCCGCCGGAACCCCGCCGGCAGGGCCTGGTCCAGGTCGACCTCGGGCAGCCCTCCGCCGTCGGGGAAGCTGGAGGCCCGCCGCCCTGGCGACGACCGTTCGAACACCAGCCGCTCGGCCGCTCCGTCAAGCCCCCCGGCGGCCCACGGCACCGCCTCGAACGCCGTGGGCCGGGTGGCCGGGCTGGCCTGGGGGCCGCCGCCGGATGCGATGGTCTGGGCCGGGGTGGCCGGGGTGCCGCCGTTGCCGCTGGTCGCGCCGGTCACCGGGCCACCTCCTCGCCCTCGCGGGGCCGATCGCCGCCGGTGGCGCCGAGGTCGGCCAGGACGGTGGCCATGGCGTCGGCCAGGCGGTCGATGTCCTCCTTGGTCCGCCGCTCGGTCACCGCGACCAGCAGGCCGTCCTCGAGGCCGGGGGCCAGGCCGGCCAGGGGCAGCCCGGCGAGCAGGCCGTGGTCGACCAGGCGCCGGCTGACCTCGGCCGGGTCGGCCGGCAGCCGGACCACCAGCTCCTTCACGAACGGCTGGTCGCCGAAGGCCAGCCGCACCCCCGGGATCGCGGTCAGCCGGTCGGCCGTGTAGCGGGCCGCCCGCAGGCACAGCCGGCCCAGCTCCTCCAGGCCCTGCGGTCCCAGCCAGGTCAGGTAGACGGCGGCCGCGATCGCGTTCAGGGTCTGGTTGGTGCAGATGTTGCTGGTCGCCTTCTCCCGCCGGATGTGCTGCTCGCGGGCCTGGAGGGTGAGCACGAAGGCCCGCCGCCCGGCCACATCGAGCGTCTCGCCGACCAGCCGTCCGGGCAGCCGCCGCACGTCCGCGGCGCGGCAGGCCAGGAACCCGAACGCCGGGCCGCCGAAGTTCGGGTGGTTCCCGAGCCCCTGGCCCTCCCCGACCACGACGTCGGCCCCGAGCCGCCCCGGCGGCTCCAGCACCCCGGCGGTCAGCGGGTCGAAGGTGACCAGCATCCGGGCCCCGACACCGTGGGCCAGCTCGGCCGCCGCGGCGACGTCCTCGACCACACCGAAGAAGTTGGGCTGGGCGAGCAGCAGCGCCGCCGTCTGGTCACTGGCCCTGCTCCGCACCTCGTCCAGGTCGGTCTGGCCGTCGAGGGCGCCGACCTCGACCAGCTTGATGTCCAGGCCCTGGCTGTAGGTCTCCAGCAGCTCCCGGACCCGCGGGGCCACGGCCGCGCTCACCAGCAGCTCGCTGCGGCGGGTGGCGGCCACGGCCAGGGTCGCGGCCTCGGCCACCGCCGAGGCGCCGTCGTACAGCGATGCGTTGGAGATCTCCAGGCCGGTCAGCTCGCTGATCAGCGTCTGGTACTCGAACAGGGCCTGGAGCACGCCCTGGCTCATCTCCGGCTGGTAGGGGGTGTAGGAGGTGGCGAACTCCCCCCGGCCGGCCAGGTACCAGACCGAGGCCGGCACGTAGTGGTCGTAGACCCCGGCCCCGAGAAAGCAGGTCAGCTCGTCCAGGTGCCGGTTGCGGGCGGCGAGCCGGCCCAGCTCGGCGGCGACCTCCTGCTCGGCATGGGGCCGGGGCAGGTCGAGGGCGGCCGGGGCTCGCAGGTCGGAGGGGATGGGCTGGAACAGCTGGTCGACGTCGTCCAGGCCGAGGGCGGCCAGCATCCGGTCGACGTCCTCGCTGGTGTGGGGCTGGTAGCTCAACGCTCCTCCTGACGCGCCCCACCCGGCGCCCCGGTGGCTCCCGGCGCCTCCCCCCGGTGGGTCGACATAGAGACTTATCTACTTAGAGACTTGTCGAGATGTCCATGTAGCTCTTCGCCCAGCAACCCAGCCAGGGCGCGGCGATTGAACCACCGCCCTCCGAACCCCCGCAACGCCCACCTGGCGGTGGGGTCCCGGAGGGGAGGCGCTCAGCCGGCCCGCTCGGCGGTGGCGGGACCGCGGCGCTGGGCGATCTCGGCCGGCAGGGGCACCTGGGCCAGGCGCACCAGCTCGGGGTCGGCGGGCAGTGGCGGGACCGGCTGCGGCGGGTCGGGCACCACCCGCGGCCGCCCCGCCGCCGCCGCCCGCTCGACCGCCCCGCTCACCGCGCCCCGCAGCGGCCCCTTCACCGCTCCGATGCCCTGCCAGGCTCGCGGTGTCCTTCCCAGCCCCTCGGGGACCACCGGGCCGCGGTCCCCCGCCGTGGTCGGGGCGGCCATCTGGCTCGGGGGCTCGAGGCCGTACTTGGCCAGCAGGGAGAGGTAGTCGCGCTGGTAGAGGACCTTGATGTGGACGTCCGGGTAGAGCTCGCGCAGCCGCCGGACCTTGCGGTTCTTCTTGGTCACCAGCCGCTGGTTGAGGGTGGTGATCTCGATGTAGAGGCAGAACCCCGGCAGGTAGAAGTCGGGCCGGAAGTGCTGGAGCGGCCGGCCGGCGGCGTCCCACTCGATCGGGAAGGCGGTCGGCTCGTACTCCCACTCGACCCGGTAGAAGTCGAGCAGGCGCGCGAACTGACGCTCGGAGTTGTGCGCGAAGGTGATCTGGTCGGCCGGCCGAGTCGCTCCCGCGCTGGTGGCCATGGCCGGCGCTAGCCTTGGGTCCCCTGCGGCGCCGCCCGGGGTGGGACCCCGCCGGACGCATCGGCCACCGCCGGCCCGGTGGCCGGGCCGGCGTCGGGCTCCACGACCGCGCCGCCCGGCTGGTCGCCGGGGAGGTGGGCCAGGTCGCCCTCGGTGTCGGCCCAGACCCGCCCGACGGCGATGCCGAACACCGCCTGGCCGTTGGAGAGGACGTCAACGACCTCTTCGTTGGAGTGGCAGGCATAGATCCGGTTGCCGTCCGACATCAAGGTGATGTCCGACAGCGGCTTGCCGCCCGACTCCTTGCGCAGATACCCGATCGCGTCGCGGATCTGGCGCAGCGACACCCCCGCGTCCAGCAGCCGCTTGATGATGCGGAGCTCGACCACGTCGGTGAAGCTGTAGAGCCGCTGGGTGCCCGACCCGTCCGCCGCCCGCACCGACGGCGTGACCAGCCCGGTCCGGGCCCAGTAGTCGAGCTGCCGATAGGTGATGCCGACCAGCTTGTGAACGGTGGGGCCGCGGAATCCCGGCTCAGACGCCGCCGGAGACGGTCGCGCGACCATCCAGATTCCTCCTTGCCGGATCCTGCGTAATTACAACGATGTGACGTCAAGCCTAGGGGTCGCGGTGTGCCGCGTCAACGAAGCAACCTCACCGTTATCGACCTGCGACGTCTCGACCTTCAGCTGAGGGTGAAATCCACCCAGACCTACTCGAAGTCCTCCGGGCTGACCTGGTCGAGGAACTCGCGGAACTTCTCCACCTCACGCTCTTCGTCGTCACTCTTGATCAGGATGGAGGCTTCGCTGAGCACGTCCTCCTCGGCGAAGATGGGCGTGTTGGCCCGGACCGCGAGGGCGATGGCGTCGCTCGGCCGGCTCGACACCGAGAACTTGGAGCCGTTCTGGCGCAGCTCGATGGTGGCGTAGAAGGTGCCTTCCTTCAGCTCGGTGATCACGATCCGCTCGATGGAGACCACCAGCTCGTCCAGCAGGTTCTTGAGCAGGTCGTGGGTGAGCGGCCGCTGGGTGGCCACGCCCTGGAGGGCGAAGGCGATGGCGGTCGCCTCGACGTTCCCGATCCAGATGGGGAGGAAGCGCTCGCCGTCGCGCTCCTTCAGGAGCACGATCGGCGTCTGGGTTGGAAGCTCGATCCTGACGCCGACGAGGGTCAGCTCGACCAACTCGAAACCCCCTCGGGCGTCAAACGTTCTTGGCGCCCCGGACGGGCGCTTGCCACCTGCCCGAGGCTATCAGACGCCTCCGGGCGATGCGACATACCGAGCGAAGGTTGCAGCCGGTAGGAGTTCACGCCCGAGGCGGCCTCCACGCGTCATTGGGCCTGGTGGGAAGGTCGAGCAGCGCCGGGTTGTCGCGCACCGCCTCCAGGTCGTCCACGGCCAGGAGCTCGCCCCTCCCCCGCTCGCGCTCGTCCAGGTCGAGCCCGTACCCGACCAGGAACACGTCCGGCACCTCGAAGCCGACATACGACAGCGGCACATCCACGATGCGCCGGGCCCGCTTGTCCAGCAGCGCGCACACCCGCAGGCTGGCCGGCCCCCGCGCCGCCAGCACCCGCAGCAGGTAGGTGAGCGTCAGCCCGGTGTCGACAATGTCCTCCACCACCAGCACATGGGCCCCGGACAGATCCAGGTCGAGATCCTTCTCGATCCTGACCACCCCGGTGTCCTCCGAGGCGTCGAACCGCGAGATCGCCATGAAGTCCACCCGGCACGGCATCGCCGCCGCCCGCACCAGATCGGCCAGGAACACCACCCCGCCCCGCAACACCGACACCAGGATGGGCTCCACGCCCTGATAGTCGGCCCGCAGCTCCGCCCCCAGCTCCCCCACCCGCCCCTGCACCGCCTCCCGATCCACCAGCAGCCGCACCACCGGTCGTTCCTCACCGCTTGGCTGGGCCAGGTCGGGCGCGGGGTCGCCGGGTCGGATCACGGGGGTTCGCGGCGTAGGAACGGGTTGATCGCCGGGGCCGGGGCGCCGGGGGGGACCGGCCAGGGTCTGACCGGTGTTCCGCCGGTGAGGGGTGTTCCTCCTGGGCTGGCCGTTCCCGGCGCGGGGGTGGTCCCGGCCGAGGCCGAGCCGTTCGGAGCCGTGGGGAGTGTCAGGGTCTCGGCCGGTCCGGCCCCACTCCCCTGGAGCGGGGCCAACCGGACGCTGGCCAGCCGCTGTCCCGCGCCGGTGAACCAGGCCGCCGCCGGCCCGGCGCTCGACCCCTGGGGGAGGGTCAGGCGGACCTGGTCGAGCTGGTCCAGGCGAACAAGGGCGTCGGTGTCGGCGTCGGCCTGGAAGGCGGCGGGGCGGTCGGGGGCCACCGAGACCGGCTGGCCGCGCTGGGCAAGGCGGACCCGGACGAACTTGGAGAAGCCGTAGTCGAACAGGGCCCGCACGTCCGGGAAGGCGTTGGGCGAGCCGAGCGCGACCGCGACCAGCCGGCGGCCGCCGCGGCTGGCCGAGGCGACCAGGCATCGCCCGGCCCGGTTGGTGAACCCGGTCTTGCCCCCGACCGTCCACCGGTAGGACCCGAGCAGCTGATTCGTGGTGACAAATCGACGAAGCGACAAAGGTCCACCGGGGATGCGGGCGGCCTTGATGGCGACCAGGGACCGGAAGTCGGCCCGGCGCATGGCCACCTCCCAGAGGCGGGCCAGGTCGCGGGCGCTGGTCTGGTGACCCGGCCGGTCGAGGCCGTACGGGGTCACGTAGTGGGTCGCGCCGAGCCGGAGGGCTGCCGCCTTGCGGTTCATGCGCCGGACGAAGGCGGCCTGGTCCCCGTCGACCGCCTCGGCGAGGGCCGCCCCGGCGTCGTTGGCGCTCTTCACCAGCAGGCCGAGGAGCAGCTGTCGAACGGTCAGCCGCTCACCCTGGCGCAGCCGCAGCGACTCCTCCCCCACCTGCGGCGGCCCGGAGCCGATGACGACAACCTTCCGCTCGTCGAGTCGCTCGAGGGCCAGCAGCGCGGTCATGACCTTGGTGGTGGAGGCCATCGCCCGGGCCGAGCTCGCGTTCCGCTCGAACAGCACCTGGCCCGTGGACTCGTCCGCCAGGATCACCGCCCGTGCCTGGACCCTTGGCGGCGCCACCGCCCCCTGTTCCGTCCCCTGGACCGCCTGCCTCGCGCTCCCGGTTCCGCCCCCACCGGTTCCGGCTCCGGTCACGGCGGCGACCCCGGGCGCCGGGCCGGCGACCCTGCGGGCCGCTGCGGCGGCCACCGACCCACCGTGCGTGCTCAGGGTCACCGCCAGGACCACGACGACAACCAGGACCCGGAGGACCGCCAGGACCCGGCCCGCCCTTGACGGACGGGCCCCGACCCTCGGGGAGGTGATCTGGAGATTTATTGACATGTTGCTAGGTCGATAAGGCGATCTAGTAACAGGTCAACGGTGGGGGTCGCGGGTGTCGGCCAGGCCGTGGACGGCCGTGCGGAGGGCCAGGTCGCGCATGCGGCCGCCGAGTTGGGCCAGGGCCTGGATGGTGTCGCGGGCGCGGGCGCGGGCCTCGGGGTTGCGCTGGCGAACCAGCGGCGCGACCACCTGCTCGAACAGGGCTGCCTCGCGCTCGGCGAACAGCTTGTACATGCGGAGGTGGCGGGCTTCGAGGCCGTAGTCGGCGAGCTCGCGGGCCAGCCGGAGGAGGACCAGGTCGTCGCCTCCGTACCAGGCTCCTCGGTCGCCGCTGCCGCGGGCGCTCACGAGGCCGAAGGACTCCAGTTCCAGGAGCTGGTCCACGTTGGCTCCGGCGGCGCGGCAGAGCTCGTCGCGGGTGAACTGCGCGTCGGACGGCGGCGCGGCCGCAAATCCCGCGCCTGTTCCCCGCGCCGGCTGCCCCACCGCAGCCGCCGAACCAGCCGCCCCACCAGCCCCGGCGCCCCCGGCGCCGGAAGATCCCGGTGCCCCGGCCCCGGGCGATCTGACCGCCCCAGCCGCCCCGGCCCCCGACGCCTCGGGCGCCCTCGCGCGAGCTCCTCCGGGTTCGGCAGCGCCTGCCCCGGGCGACCTGTTCCCGGACGCACCGGCACCGGACGACCCAGCCCCGGGTCCGGTCCCAGTCGCCCCACTCCCCGCCGCCCCGGACCCAGGGCCGGCTTCGGCACCGGGCCGGACCGCCCCGGGGGAGCCGGCCGCGGATGCTTCAGCGCCAGCCGCTCCACCCCCGGCCTGGCCGGCCTTGGTGTCGAGACCGCCGACCTGTTCGAGGTCGGTGAGGCGCTGGCGGATCACCCGTAGGGGGAGGTACTGGTCGCGCTGGGCGCGGAGGACGAACCGGAGGCGGGCGACGTCGTCTTCGGAGAACTTGCGGTAGCCGGAGGCGGAGCGGTCGGGCTGGACCAGGCCGGCGCCCTCGAGGAAGCGGATCTTGGAGACGGTGATATCGGGGAACTCGGGCTTGAGGATCCCCAGCACCTCGCCGATGCTCATCGTCCCGGTGGCGCCGGACTGCTCGGCCGGCTTGCCGGAGCCCGCGGCGTCTCCTCCACCGCCGCCCGGCCGGGTCGGCACGTTGCGCTGGACCGGATCCCGCATGGACTACCCGCCACCTCCGGGTCGACTTCCGGCGAAGAACACCAGCTTGAACTTGCCGATCTGGAGCTCGTCGCCGGCGACGAGCTCGCCGTCCTCGACCCGCTCCCGGTTCAGGTAGGTGCCGTTCAGGGAGCCGACGTCGTGGACTGTGAACGCGTTGGCCCCACGGCGGATCTCCGCGTGGCGGCGCGAGACGGTGATGTCGTCGAGGAAGATGTCGCTCTCGGGGTGGCGCCCGGCGGTGACCACCTCCTTGTCGAGCAGGAAGCGGCTGCCGGCGTTCGGCCCGCGCCGCACCACCAGCATGGCGGTGTTCTCGCGCAGCTCCTCGACTGGGGCGACGACCTCTTCCTCGACCTCAGATTCGAGGTCCTGGGCGGCGAGGCTGATCGTGGTGGTCGAGTCGTCCGGGGTCGTGACCAGCGCAGCCCCACAGTTCGCGCAGAAGTGGGCCCCTTCAGGGTTCTTGTGACCGCACTGAGTGCAGAACATGCTGCCCTCCTGGGGCTTCGAATCGTGGTCACCCGCTGCCCGGGTCCGCCGGAGCGGGCGAGCTAGCGTCGTTTTGGTCGGTGACTGTAGAGGACGGATCAAAAACGGGTCAACGCAGGCGTGAAGTTCAGCCTGACAACCTCCACGATACGGTGATAGTCAGGACTCGGCGACCAGGTCGCTGTAGGCGGCGGCGTCCATCAGCTGATCGACCTCGGCGGCGTCGGTCAGCTCGACCACGACCAGCCAGCCCTGGCCGTACGGGTCGGAGTTGATCAGCTCGGGGCTCTTGTCGAGTTCGTCGTTGCGCTCGACGACCGTGCCCGTGACCGGGCTGTAGATGTCGGACACCGACTTGGTCGACTCGACCTCGCCGAAGGTCGAGCCGCTGGTGACCGCCGTGCCCACCGGCGGGATGTCGACGTAGACGATGTCGCCGAGGGCGTCCTGGGCGTAGTGGGTGATGCCGATCGTGGCCCGGTCGCCCTCGGCCCGCGCCCACTCGTGCTCGTTCGTGTACTTGAGGTCGTCGGGGTACATCCTCGTCCCTCCAGAAGTGGTCACCGAGGCACGGCAGCGGCCGGGCCGCTGGTAGCCAAGCACAGCCGTGCCCACCTTGCCAGATGGGCGCCCCGGCCGGTCAGGCGGAGCGCTCAGGCGGGGGCGGCGGCTCCCGGCTCGGGGGCGTCCTTGGGGCCGGTGCCGCGGCGCACGATCCGCACCCAGGGGCTGTAGTTGGAGACGAAGCTGTCGCGCCGGACGACCGTGCCGGCCCTGGTGACCGTCCGTGACACGGTGACGTCGAACCCGGACGACCCGGACTCCTCCACGACCTCCTTGCCCTTGGGCAGGGTCGGGTCGTCCTTGTACTTGGTCGGTGGAGCGCGGAAGTTGCTGGCGCTGGAGGTGCTGGAGGTCACCTTGTAGCCCCTGGAGGTCGACCAGAAGGTGAAGGTCAGCGTGGATGGGGTGGCCCGGCTGGTGAGGTAGATGCCGTACGGGGAGTCGTTGCGCCACTTGAGGTCGGTGGTCGGCCAGTTCAGGGTGGCGTCGCGGCCCATCGGGTAGTGGCTGATGTGGAGGCTGTGGTTGCGCCGCTCGGGCACCGGCAGCCCGGCGAAGAAGGCGGCGTTGAACATCGTGGTGCCGGCCTGGCAGACCCCGCCGCCGAGGCCGTCGACGATCTCGCCGTTCTGGATCACATGGGCCGTCCGGTAGCCCTTGGCGGCGGTGCGCTGGCCGGTGGCGCCGTTCATCGAGAAGACCTGCCCGGGCCGGACCAGGCGGCCGTGGACGGCGGCGGCGATCAGGCTGATGTTGTGGACCCGGGGGGCGTCGGCGGCGCTGAAGGTGGTCGTGAAGGTCGAGGTGACCTCCTTGACGCCGAGGGCCTTGGCCTCCCTGGTGGTCAGCTCGGGCTGGGTGATCGTGGTGGGCAGGGCCGCCGACCGGTCGGTGCCGGTGCCGGTGGTGCCGGCCTTCAGGACGGCGGCGGCGGCCTTGCGGGGGATGACCTCGAGGCCGGCCACTCCCGGGAGGATGCGGATGCGGGAGCCGGTCGGCTGGAACCGGGCGTCCTTCGGCTCGGTGTAGGCGAAGCCGGCCTGGCGGCGCAGGAGGCGGTCCAGCCCGCCGGGGTCGAGACGAAGGCGCAGCTGGCCGGCGGCCACCTCGGTGCGGACCAGCGGGGCCAGGTCGGCCGGGCGCAGGTCGGTCCGGCCGGTGCCGGCGCTCACCTCGACCGGCGTGCCGAGCAGGGTGGCGGCACGGTCGGCGGTGGCCTGGGCAGCCCCGGCGCCGACGGTCGGTGGCCGCTCCCCGATCGGGAGGCTGACCGTCGCCCCGACCGGCGCGGCCGCCGCGGCCAGCAGCGCCGCCTCGGCCCCGGCCCGGTCGATCACCCGTCCCGGCCGGCCGGCCACGAGCTCCACGGGCACGGCCCCGGAGGCCGAGCCGGTGCCGGCGCCGCCGGCCCCACCCTTGGCCCCTGGGGCGAGGGTGCGGCCGCCGATGCGCAGGGCCGGTTCGCGGACCTCGCTGCCGACCTTGCGGTCGAGGGCGGGCAGCTGCTTGTCCAGGCGGGCCGTCGCCACCCTGGCCTTCCAGGGCAGGTCGATGCGGCCGAACCAGCCCTTGTAGCGGTCGGGGTCGAACGGCCCGCCGCGGCCGACCTCCATGGCCGCGGCCACGCTCGCCTCGACGTCCAGCTCGACCCCGGCCTTGGACCGGGGCAGGGCCAGGCTGGCGGCCCCGGCCTTGAGGGTCAGCGGCGACGCCTCCAGCGCCTCGGCGGCGGCCCGCAGCCGGTCGGTGGCCGCCACCCGTGTCAGCCCCGACAGCTCGACCCCGCCGACCCGGACCCCCCGGCGGACCTGCCCGGCCGCGGCCACCTCCAGCACGGCCACCAGCCCGGCGACGAGCACGACCGCCAGCACCCCGGCCAGCACCACCCTCGGCACCCGGCGCAGCGAAGGACCCTGGCGGCGGTCCCCCGAACCACCCCGCCCCAGCCGGGCCAGGACGCCGGCCAGCGGGCCCGGCACCCAGCGGGGGCTGGCCGACGGCTCGGGCTTGGTCGGCTCGAATCGGGCCACCGGCTGGCTCGACCGGTGGTCGTTGGGGTCGGCTGGTGGGTCGGCGACCGAGATGGTGGGCTCCTTTGGCCTGCCGTCCGGCCGGCCGGACGGCGCGACGCCGGGCCGAGAGCGGGGGAAGGGCCCAGGCGAACGCAGAGCCTACGGCCCCGTCCGCCGCAGGGCAACCCCATTCGCGCGCGCTGTGGACAAGCGCCGCGGACGCGCAACCCGGGGACGGCGGCCGCGCTAGTCGAGCTCGGCGGCCCGGCGGATGAGGGCCTCGTACTCCTCGGCCAGGGCGGTGGTGGCGGTGTCGTCGCCGGCCTCGGCCCACAGGTGGGTGACCGGCTCGACGGTGTCCGGGATGACCAGGGCCCAGTCGTCGCCCCAGGGGCCGGCCTCGGGCCCGGCGGGGGGATGGAAGACCTTGACCCCGTCGGTGTCGTCGACCCGCCGTCCCTTGGTCGCCTCCACCAGCTGGCGCATCACCGCCCCCTTGCGCTCCCAGGGGGTCGGGACCCGGCGCTGGACCACCGACGGCTGGGGCAGGGCGTCGACGGCCGCTCCCAGGGTGGTGTCGTGGACGGCCAGCAGCTCGAGCAGCTTGCCGAACGACAGCAGCGCGTCGTAGGCGGGATGCAGCACCGGGAAGACGTAGCCGCCGCCCTCGGCCCCGGCGAACACCACCCCGTCGCGCTGGGAGGCCCGCATGATGGCGCTGGTCGAGAGCTTGCACCCGTGGGCCTGGCGGCCGTGGCGGGCGGCCAGGTCGGCGGCCAGCCGGGTGGTCGAGACGGGCAGGGCGAGGTCGCCGCCGCCCTCGGTCCGCACGATCAGGTCGACGAACAGCAGCAGGGCCCGGTCGAGCCCGACGATGGCGCCGCGCTCGTCGACCAGGGTGATCCGCTCCCCGACCGGGTCGAAGAGCACCCCCAGGTCGGCGCCCGAGGCGGTGACCAGCTTGGCCAGACGGTCGAGGTCGGCCTGGCGCTCGCCGTCGGTGGGGGCGACCCGGTTCTCGTCGAGGTGGCCGTTCACGATCAGGGTGTCCAGGCTCAACCTGGACAGGACGTGCGGCAGCACCAGCGAGGCCGTCCCGCCGCCGGCGTCGAGCACCACCTTGAAGCCGCGGTGCCGCACCACGGCGTCGTCCAGGCTGTGGACCAGGGCGACGGCGTAGTGCTCGACCGCTCTCGGCGGGTAGCGCAGCTCGCCCATCTCCTGCCCGAACGCCCGGCGGAACTCCTCCCTGTAATAGGTGCGCTCGATCCGGCGCCTGGTCCCCTCGTCGACGTCGCTGCCGTCGCCGCCGAACACTGCCAGCTCGACCGACTGGCTGTCCCCGGGGGCGGTGCGAACGTACATGCCGCCCGAGGCGCCCATCCGGGCGGCCGAGAACCGCACCGACGGGGCCGGGGCGAGCTCCAGGTCCTCGCAGGTCACCCCGGTCGAGTTCAGCCCGGCGATGATGGCCCGCTTGAGGGCGCGCGACACCCGGCTGGCGTCCCGTCCGAGCGTGACCCTCGATCCCTTCTTGAGGGTCGAGCCGAAGGCGGTGGCCACCCGCAGGACCATCTCCGGCGTCAGGTCGACGTTGCCGATACCGGTGACCCCGTTCTCGTCGAACAGCGCGCGGGCCCCCCGGCCCTCCCAGATGATCGACTTGGTGACGATCGCTCCTGGTTCGACGGTCTTGTAGGGATAAATCTTTACATTAGGCTGAAGGATGGCGTTGTGCCCGATGTCGGCGTTGTCGCCGACGACCACCCCGTCCTCGACCCGGCACCCCCGCTTGACGTCGGCGCTGCGCCCGACCACGCAGCCGCGCAGGCTGGCCCCAGGGCCGATGTAGGCGTTGTCGTGCACGATCGCCCGGTGGAGGAAGGCGTCGCGCTTCACGATCACGCCCGAGCCGACCACGGTGTACTCGCGCAGGCGGGCCCCGGCCTCGACCTTGGTGAAGTCCCCGATGAGCACGGGCGCGGTCAGGACGGCGTCCGGGTCGAGCTCGGCCCCCTCGCCCAGCCAGATCCCGGGCCGGACCTGGAACCCGCGCACGTCGACCTTGACCCGGCCGTCGAGAATGTCCTGGTGGACCCGCTGGTAGGCCTCGAGGCTGCCGACGTCCTCCCAGTAGCCGTCGGCCACGAAGCCGAACAGCGGCGCCCCCTGGTCGAGCAGCTTGGGGAACACGTCGCCGGCGAAGTCGGACGGCTGGCCGTCCGGGATGTGCTCGAACACCTCCGGCTCGAGCACGTAGATGCCGGTGTTGATGGTGTCGGAGAAGACCTGGCCCCAGTGGGGCTTCTCGAGGAACCGCTCGATGCGGCCGTCGTCCTCTGTGATGACGATCCCGAACTCGAGCGGGTTGGGCACCCGCTTGAGGACGACGGTGGCCAGGGCACCGCGGCGGCGGTGGAAGCCGACCACCTCCTCGAGGTCGATGTCGGTCAGGGCGTCCCCGGAGATGACCACGAAGGTCTCGCCGAGCAGCTCGGCGGCGTTGCGGACGCTGCCGGCCGTGCCCAGGGGGGTCGGCTCGGTGGCGTACGCCAGGTCGACGTCCATGTCGGAGCCGTCGCCGAAGTAGTTGCGGACCTGGCTGGCCAGGAACTGGACGGTGACCACGATGTCCTTGCACCCGTAGTCCCGGAGGTGCCGGACGATGTGCTCCATGATCGGCCGGTTGCCCACCGGGAGCATCGGCTTGGGCTGGTTGGCGGTGAGGGGCCGCAGGCGGGTGCCTTCCCCGCCGGCCATGATCACCGCCTTCACCGGCCACTCCGGCAGGGGCCGCGGGGCTGGGGACGCGAGACATCTGTCGTCATGGGGATGTTGGTTCCTTGTCTGTCCGGCGCCCTGCGTGGGGCGCGTGGCCGCCGGCGGCCGGCTCCTGTACCCGCTAGGAGCCGTCCTCCGCCTGCTGGCCGAGCCGGTCCAGGACCAGTCTGACGTAGACCGCCCCGGCGAGGTAGTACATCACCACCCCGGCCCAGAGCCCCAGCAGCCCGAGCACCCGGGCGGCGTCGGCCACGGCCACCCCGGTCGCCCCCAGGGTGAGCACCGGCAGGGCGATCAGCAGCACCAG
>JASLIH010000222.1 GCA_030152105.1 Actinomycetes bacterium | reverse complement strand
AGAACTCGAGCCGCGGGCAACCAGGAGGCTTGGCTTGTGAATCAGGTCGCCCGGTTTGTGGTTATGAGGTGGGACGGGTGCCTCGACCCGTCAAGGAGGCAGCAGCATGCCTGATCCAACCGGATTGCCGTCCGGTCCCGGTCCACAACGGCTCGGCCGGGTACGGAGCGCGCTCGCCTTCGGGCTGGTGGCCGCGCTTCTCGCCCTGGCGCCGGTAGTGCCGGCCGCCGCGTCGCACCCCCGGAACGGCTACCACCAGACCAACCTGGTCTCCGACCTGCCCGGCCTGGCCCAGCTCACCGACCCCGACCTGGTCAACCCCTGGGGCCTGGCAGCCGGCCCGACAACCCCGGCGTGGGTGGCCGACAACGGCACCGACAAGGCCACCATCTACCCCGGGTTCGTGAACGGCAGCCCGATCCAGAAGGCCGGGTTGGTGGTGAACATCCCTGGCGGCGCCCCCACCGGGCAGGTCTTCAACCCCACCACCGGGTTCGTGGTCCGCTCGGGCGCAGCCAGCGGCGCGGCGCTGTTCCTGTTCAACTCCGAGGCGGGGCTGGTCACCGGCTGGAACCCCGGCGTGCCTCCGCCGCCGCCCTCCACCCAGGCGCAGGTCGGCGCCAGCGCGCGCCATGCCATCTACAAGGGCCTGGCCATCGCCACCACCGCACACGGCACCTTCCTGTACGGCACCGACTTCCACCACGGGCGCATCGACGTCTTCGACCAGGGCTTCAACCGGGTCCACCTGTCCGGTAGGTTCCAGGACCGCAGGCTCCCGCGCGGGTTCGCGCCCTTCAACATCCAGGAGCTCGGCGGCCGGCTGTACGTCGCCTACGCCAAGCAGGACGCTGACAGAGCGGACGAGATCGCCGGCCCGGGCCTTGGGTTCGTGGACGTCTACAGCACCAGCGGCCACCTGCTGCGCCGCCTGGTTCGCCGCGGCCACCTGAACGCCCCATGGGGTCTGGTGGTCGCTCCGGCCGGCTTCGGCCGCTTCAGCGGCGACCTGCTGGTCGGCAACTTCGGCAACGGCCGCATCAACGCCTACAACCTGACCACAGGCGCATTCCACGGCCGCCTACGCCACGAGGACGGCACCCCGATCGAGATCGAGGGGTTGTGGGCGCTGCGCTTCGGCAACGGCGTCACCGGCAACCCGACCACCCTGCTGTTCACCGCGGGCATCGACGACGAAGCCCACGGCCTGTTCGGCGCGATCGACGCGGCAAGCTAACCCTCGTCGCCGGTCCCCATGAGGTCCGGTGCCGCTCTCACCACGGCGGCACCGGACCCAGCTGGCCCAGGCGAACGTCGCCGGAACGTGCGGCGAATCCCGGCGAAGGTGCTGGTCCTGTGGTCCAGGTTCGGGTCCTGGCACCCTAGCGCCGCCACGGCCTACGGTCTCTCCACTCGTATGCGGGTCTGGGAGAGGAGCCGTGAGCCATGGTCCGCCAGCGAACCCGGGTGTTCGCCGTCCTGCTCGCCATCCTCGCCGCCCTGGGACTGGTCGGTCTGGGGCGGGCCACGGCCGCCAACCCCGGCGCCAGGACCCGCGCCTACCACGACGGGGCCTTGGCGGGCTATGCGGATGGCTTCGGGGACGGGCGCGCCGAGGGCCTCCAGGAAGGACAAGCGCTCGCCGTGACCGCGGCGTCGCCGCCTGGCACGCGCGACCGGGTGAAGGCCGCGTTCGACGCCGGCTACCGCGCCGGCGCCGACAGCGCCTTCGGCGGCTACGACGGCGGCTGGTCGCTGGGCGAGCCGTACGTGATCGTGCTCGCCAAGGGCGGCAACGGCATCACCTACCGAATCGCCGCACGCATCCTTGCCCGCGACGGCGTCGACTACCACCGCTGCCCGCCCCCGGCCTCCATCTGCCAGCAGCCCCGAGGATGACGCTGCGGCCGGACCCCGTCCGCACCCCGCCGCCGAGCACGTTGCTGCGCCGCCGGACGGTCAGAGCGACCGGACGGCCTCGGTGACCAGGCGGTCGCCGCTGAACACCTCGAAGGTCACACCGATCGTGTTCGGGGCATCGAGCACCTCAGCAATCACTGCCGCGACATCGTCGCGCGGGACAGCCCCGCGGCTGCCCAGCTCCGTGGACACCCGAACTCGCCCGGTACCCGGTTCGTCGGTGAGCGAGCCGGGGCGGACGATCGTGTACTCCAGGCCGCTCGCCATCAGATACCGGTCGGCCTCGGCCTTCGCCTCCAGGTAGGGCCGCATGCTGCCAGACGCCTGGTGCGGCCGATCCGCACCGATCGAGCTGACCATCACATACCGGCGCACGCCGACCGCCAGGGCGGCGTCGGCGAGCTTCACGGCACCACCGAGGTCGACGGTCCGCTTACGTTCCGGCCCGCTGCCCGGGCCCGCGCCGGCGGCGAAGACCACCACGTCGGCGCCCTGGACGTACTCGGCAAGGCTCGCCTCGGCCTCCAGGTCGGCGAGGACCGCCACCGCGCCGAGCGCTTCAAGGTCGGCGGCCTGCTCAGCCTTGCGGATCAGGCCCCGGGCGCGGTGACCCTCCGCGGCCAGCAACCGCAACAGGCGCAAGGCGATCTTTCCGTGCCCACCGGCCACCAGGACGTCCATGGATGGAGTCTACGTGTCCGGGCGCGGTCTGCCAGGCAGCAGAGCTCGGTCGGTGGTCTTCTCGCGCCTCCGCACAAAGAGTACATTCTGGGCGGCTGAGACCTGCCCAAGCCGACGTGGGCTGGAGGTCAGGCGCCACCGGCAGGGGAGGTCGGCGATGAACATCCGGCGTGCACGCGCGGTCATGGTGGTGGCCGCGTTCGCGGCATTGACGCTTCTGACCACTGCGGTAACCCCGGCCGGCGCGTCGACCGGCCAGGCGGCCGGGGACACTGCCAGGAGCCGAGGATGCCACGCGGGCGCCCCAGGCGTCGGCGACGACTACTACCCGCTGTACGGCAACGGCGGGTACGACGTCGCCCACTACCTGCTGAAGATCTCCTACAACCCGGCGACGGACCGCCTCGTCGGGGTGGCGACGATCTCGGCCCGGGCGACCGAGACGCTGTGCCGGTTCAACCTTGACTTCCAGGGGATGACCGTCCGCTCGGTGGTGGTCGACGGCCGGAAGGCGCGCTGGGCTCGAAGCCAGGACCACGAGCTGACGGTGACGCCCAGGCACCAGCTCAAGCAGGGCCGGCGGTTCACCACCGTGGTCCGCTACGACGGCGTGCCCAGGACCCAGATCGACCTGTCGGTCCCGGAGGAGCCGCTGCCCTACGGCTGGATCCACACCGACGACGGCGCGGTCGTGGTGAGCGAGCCCGAGGGCTCGGCCAACTGGTTCCCCCTCAACGACCACCCGACCGACAAGGCGTCCTTCAGCTTCGTCGTGACGGTGCCGGCGGGGCTCGAGGTGATCTCCAACGGCCGCCTCGTCGGCCGCCGCACCCACGGCCACAGGACGACCTGGGTCTGGGACGCGCCCGAGCCGATGGCACCGTATCTGGCCACGGCCACGATCGGGCAGTTCGACCTGCGCAGCTACCGGACCGCCCAGGGGCTGCGGATGTACGACGCGGTCGACCCGGATCTCTACGACGAGCCGGTCGACCCCCAGGACCCGGCCTCGCCGACCTTCGGGGAGATCGCGGACGGCTCGCTGGCCCGTCAGGGTGAGATCCTCGACTTCCTGTCCGGGCAGTTCGGGCCCTATCCGTTCTCCACCGGCGGGGGGATCGTCGACGACGCCCCCGACCTGTTCTTCGCCCTGGAGAACCAGACCCGCCCGATCTACCCGGGGTCCTTCTTCACCGATCCGGTCGACGGCGACCTCCTGGTGGTGCACGAGCTCGCCCACCAGTGGTTCGGGGACAGCGTGGCCCTGGCCGAGTGGAAGCACATGTGGCTGAACGAGGGGTTCGCCACCTACGCCGAGTGGCTGTGGGGCGAGCGCGAGGGTCTTGGGACCACTCAGGAGGTCTTCGACTCGATGTATCGGGAGATCCCCGCTGACGACCCGTTCTGGGACGTGGTGGTCGGCGACCCGGGCATCCCGTTCCTGTTCCATGGTGCGGTGTATGTACGGGGTGCCATGACCCTGCAGGTGCTCCGCAACGAGGTGGGCGACCGGGACTTCTTCCGGATCCTGCGGACCTGGGCGGCCAGGAGGGCCGGTGGGAACGGGACCACCGGGCAGTTCATCGCGCTGGCCGAGCGGATCTCGGGCAAGCAGCTGGACCAGTTGTTCGAGACCTGGCTGTTCACCACCGGGAAGCCGGTGCTCCCGGCAGCTACGGCGACGGGCAAGGTCAGGACGCCGCCGGCGGCGGCCAGCCTGCTCGAGCGGATGCCGAAGACAGCGTTGGGTCTGCGTCGATCCTGACCTGAGACCGCCGACCTGACGGTCGGCGAGCCTGGCAGCGACCGACGGCCAGGCCAGGCCCGGGTGAGCGGCGTCCGGGGCGCTGGCGGCCATCTTGTCGGCCACGATGGCGCAGACTAGATTGCCTAGCCAGACACTCAAGGGGGAACAGTGGTCCAGCAGTCCCGGCGGAGTCCGCGGCCCTTCCTTGTTGCCGTCGTGGTCGCCGTGGTGCTGATCGGCGGGATCCGCTTCCTGACGACCCGGGGGACGACCTCCGGCGACGGGGGCGACACCGGGACGGCCGCCGGCCGCTGCACCGGCGACGCGGTCACCCTGGCCGTCACGGCATCCTCGGAGAAGGCGCAGCTGCTGAAGCAGCTGGCGGCCGACTACATGGACCAGGGCCCGACCGTGGATGGGCGCTGTGTCCAGGTCGCGGTGACCAGCAAGGCTTCCGGCGGGGCGATGGCGGCGCTAGCCAACGGCTGGAACGAGGCGTCCGACGGACCCCGACCAGACGTGTGGACGCCGGCGTCCTCCGGCTGGGTCAGACTGCTCGAGCAACGGACCCAGGCCGCCGACCGGCCCAAGATGATCCCGCCCAGCACCCCCAAGATCGCCGCCTCGCCGCTGGTGATCGCCATGCCGCGGCCGATGGCCGAGGCCCTGGGCTGGCCCAAGAAGCAGCTTGGCTGGGCCGACCTGCTCGACCTGGGCCGCGACGACACCGGCTGGGCCCGCAACGGCCACCCCGAATGGGGGCAGTTCCGGCTCGGCAAGACCAACCCCAACTACTCCACCTCCGGCCTCAACGCCACCGTCGGCGCCTACTTCGCCGCCACCAAGCTCTCCAGCGACCTCACCGAGAAGGACCTGGCCAACCCCAAGACCCGCAAGTTCGTCGAGGGGGTCGAGCGGTCGGTCGTCCACTACGGCGACACCACCCTCACCTTCCTCTCCAACCTGCAACGCGCCGACGACCAGGGCGCCGGGCTCTCCTACATCTCCGCCGTGGCGGTCGAGGAGAAGTCGGTCTGGGACTTCAACCAGGGCAACCCGACCGGGGACCCGGCCACCCTCGGCAAGCACCCCAAGCCGAAGGTCCCGCTGGTCGCGATCTACCCCAAGGAGGGAACGCTGCTCTCCGACCACCCATGGGTGGTGCTCACCGCCCCATGGGTCGACGATGCCAAACGCAAGGCAGCCGCCGGCCTGCTGGCCTACCTGCAGGCCGACAAGGCGCGGGCCAAGTTCCAGGAGTTCGCGTTCCGTGACGGCCAGGCCAAGCCCGGCCCGCTCGTCACCGAGGCCAACGGGCTGCTCAACGACCAGCCCAAGGCGCTCCTGTCGCCACCGGCGCCGCGGGTGCTCGACAAGCTGCTGCAGAGCTGGGAGAGCCTGCGCAAGCGGGCCAACGTGCTGCTGGTCATGGACACCTCGGGTTCGATGGGAGAGCAGGTCGCCGGGACCGGCAAGAGCAAGCTGGAACTGGCCAAGCAGGCGGCACGCAACTCGCTGTCGCAGTTCGCCAGCCAGGACCAGGTGGGCCTGTGGATGTTCTCGACCCAGCTCGACGGCGAGACCGACTACCGCGAGCTGGTCCCGGTCGGGCCGATCGACGCCCAGCGCCGGGCCCAGCTCAGCGAGCGCATCGACGGCCTCCAGCCCGGCGGCGGGACCGGCCTGTACGACACGGCGCTGGCCGCCTACCAGTTCGTCAAGGACCGCGCGACGCCCGACGACATCAACGCGGTGGTGCTGCTCACCGACGGGCGCAACGAGGACAACGGCATCTCGGTGGACAACCTGCTCAGCCAGGTCCGCACCGAGGAGGGGGCGCAGTCGGTGCGGCTGTTCACCATCGGCTACGGTCAGGACGCCGACCTCGACACGCTTCGGCGGATCTCCGAGACGACCAACGCCGCCGCCTACGACTCCTCCAACCCCACCAGCATCGACCAGGTCTTCACCGCGGTCGTGTCCAACTTCTGACCGTGGCCCTGAAGCAGGAGCTGACCGAGCCCTGGGGGCTGCTGCTGGGGGCGACCGCCGCCGGCACAGCTTGGGCGGTCGGCCTGCCCGTGGCGGCCGCCGGGGCTGTCGGGGCGGTGGTGTGGGCGACCAAGGCGGTCACCGCGGCTCTGGAGCTGCGGCGCCCTGCCCAGCTCGGCCGCCAGGGAACCCTGCCGGTCGACGCCCGTTCGGCCGAGAGCGTGTGGCTGCACCGGTCGGACCAGGCGGCGGCCGGCTTCACCGAGCTGGCCGGCTCGATGACGGCGGGGCCGCTGGCCGAGCGGGTCGCGATGATGCAACCCGAGGTCGCCGAGACCGTGCGGGCGCTGCATCGTCTCGCCGGCCAGGCGACCGCCGCCGGCCGGGCGCTGGCCCGCATCGACTCCGCGGCCCTCGCCGCCGACGCAGATCGGCTCCGGGCGGCCAGGGCGACCGCCTCGGGCGACATCGCGGTGCAGCTCGACCGCTCGCTCGCCTCGGTTCGAGCCCAGCAGGAGATCCGTGACCGGCTGGCGGCAGCCCGTGACGGCGTCCTGGCCCGGCTCGAGTCGGGTACGCTCGGCTTGGAGAGCCTGGTCGCCCGGGTGATCGAGCTGTCGACCATGGCCGTGAGCGGCCCGACCGACGAGCTCGGCGCGGTCGACCAGCTCGGCGACGAACTGGAAGGCATCCGCCAGGGCCTGGCCGAGACCGAGGAGGTCTCCCGCCAGGCGCTCAGCGCCTACCAGCGGAACGAACCGGCGTAGGAGGTCAGCATGGGCAGGCTGCTCCGGAGGACGTGGCGCTACCTCGTGGCGGCGCTCTCCGGCAAGCTCGACCAGATGTCCGACCCGAAGGTCCAGATCGAGCAGGCGATCGAGGAGGCGAAGCAGCAGCACGCCCTGCTGTCCCAGCAGGCCGCCGCGGTGATCGGCAACGAGCGCGAGCTCCAGCTGAAGCTCACCCGGGCGGTCGAGGAGACCGAGAAGCTCCAGGCCAACGCCCGTCAGGCGCTGCTGCTGGCCGAGCAGGCGCGCGAGGCCGGCGACCAGGCCAAGGCCGCCTCCTACGAGGACTCCGCGCGCGCATTCGCCACCAAGCTGGTCAGCGCCGAGGCGAGCATGCGGGACCTGCACGCCATGTCCGAGCGCGCCGCCCAGGCGTCCGAGCAGGCTCGGTCCGCGGTCGAGACCAACGCCCTCGCCCTGCAGAAGAAGATCGCCGAGCGGACCAAGCTGCTGTCCCAGCTCGATCAGGCCAAGATGCAGGAGCAGCTCAACCGGGCGATGGCCGGCATGACCGAGGTGGCCGCTCCCGGGGACACCCCCAGCCTTGACGAGGTGCGCGACAAGATCGAGAGCCGCTACGCCCGCGCCCTCGGCGAGGCCGAGCTGCAGTCCACCTCGGTCGAGGCCCGCATGCTCCAGGTCGAGCGTGCCTCGATCGACGCCGAGGGCGCGGCCCGGCTGGAGTCGATCCGTGAGGGGCTCGGCCTGCCCGGCCCGTCCGCCACCCCTGCGGTGGAGCCCTCCAAGAAGGCGTCGAACGACGGTTCCTGAGACGGGCGCGGCAGCGAACCTCGTGCCTCACGTCCGGGCGGCGGCGAGCTCGTCCATGAGCTCGCGCCGGAAGGCGTGATAGTCGACCTCGATCGCGTGCCGGGGCGACGGGTCGAACCGATGATGTGGGTGGGCGAGTTCGTGGCGGATGCGCGCACCGATGTCGGACGGGCGTTCCAGCCGCCCGCTGATCTGCAGGGCCGCGATGCGCGCCTGGTAGTCGGCGAGCCGCCAGAGGCAGCCGATCGGCTGGAAGAGGCCGATGAAGAACAGGCTGGGGATCGTCGGATGCATCATCTTCAGATAGAGCGGCGGCGTCTGGTCCATGTCCCACTCGGCGACCCGCCTGGACAGGAACGGGAAGCTGGTGCGGAAGCCGGTCGCCATGATGATGGCGTCGAATGCCTCCTGCGTGCCGTCGGTGAAGTGGACGATATGCCCGTCATAGCGCTCGATGCCGCGGCGCGCGACGAGCCGGCCGTGGCGGAGCGCTTCGAGGACGCCGGAGTTCACCGTCGGATGTCGCTCGAGCGGCGGGTTGGTCGGAGCCTGTAGGCCGTAGTCCTCCCACCTGCCGATCGCGAACCGCAGCCAGAGCTTCAGCGCCGACCGGAGCAGCGGCGTTGGAAGCCTGCTCCTCCAGAACCCATAGACGACGTCGATCGGCTGCCCGAACATGAGGTTCGGAATGAAGTAGGCGCCCTCGCGCATGCTGAGCGCCGTGCGCGCGGAGTGGGGGGCGACGTCGACGGCGATATCGGCGGCGGAGTTGCCCGCGCCGACCACGAGCACGTGCTGGCCGCGGAACGGGTCGGGGCGTTTGTAGGCCGAGGAGTGCACGATCCTGCCGGTGAACGTGCCTGGATAGGCCGCCACGAACGCGTCGCGGTGGTGGCCGGAGCAGACCAGCAGGCTGTCGAAGGGCTCGGCCCTTGTCTCGCCGTCCGCGGTCACGCGAACCGTCCACCGGCCGTCGCCGCCAAGCGTGCATCGCTCGACGTGTGCGCCGAGGCGGAGGTGCGGCTCGACCTGAAACGCTCGTGCATAGTCGGTGAAGTAGGCGAGCAGCTGGCGGTGCGAGGG
>JASLIH010000212.1 GCA_030152105.1 Actinomycetes bacterium | reverse complement strand
GGCGGCCGACCGCACCCTCACCGACGCCGACGGCGCCGCCATCCGCGACCGCATGGCCGCGCTGGCGGCCGCCAGAACGCAGGCGGTCCTCCGCACCGCCGGGGAGGGTAGGGCGAGCGCCCTTGGGGGGGCTCGGGGGGGAGGACTCCCCCCCGAATGAACCAGGGATTGCGACGAGAGGCAGGACCAGTTGGTCGACTACACGGTCGCAGGGGTCGAGGGGGGGCTTTGCGCGCCTCGGGGGTTCCGGGCGGCCGGGGTGGATGCCGGGCTGACCCGGGGGACCGGGCCCGACCTGGGCCTGGTGGTGAGCCAGCAGACCTCGGCGGCGGCCGGGCGGTTCACCGCCCACCCGTTCGCCTCGGCCCCGGTGCGCTGGTCGCGGGACCAGCTCCGCAGCGGCATGGCCCGGGCGGTGCTGGTCCACGCCGGCAGCGCCAACGCCGCCACCGGTCCCGAGGGCGACGCCGACGCGGCCGCCCTGGCCGCCCGCTGCGCGGCCGCCATCGGCTGCCCGGCCGGCGAGGTGCTGCTCTGCGGCACCGGGGCGGTCGGGGTCCGGCTGGCCCTGGCCGACGCCGCCGAGGCCGCCGACAAGGCCACCGCCGCCCTCGGCCGGCGCGGGTCGGGCGAGGTCGCCAAGGCCATGACCGCCTCCGGCGGGGTGGCCCGCGAGCACGCCGTCGCCGTCGCCTGGTCCGAGGGCGAGGTCCGCATCGGCGGCGCCGCCAAGGCGTCGGTCCCGTTCGCCCCCGCCTTCGACCACGACCGTTCCACCGGAGGCCTCGGCGTGAGGCCCCAGGACCCGCCCGGCCGCTCCGCCACCACGCTGGTGCTGCTGACCACCGACGCCACCGTGGAGGCGGGGGTGCTCGACGGCCTGCTCGGCCGGGCGGTGGCCCGGTCCTTCGAGCGGGTCATGGTCGACCAGGCCCCCGGCATGGCCGACGCGGCCGTGCTGCTGGCCAACGCGACCGCGGCCGCCCCCACCCTGCGGGCCGGCAGCGACGGGGCCGCGGCCTTCGAGGCCGCCCTGACCCAGCTGTGCGAGTCCCTGGCAGAGGGCCTGGCCCTGCGCGTCCCCGGGGCCCGCAAGCTGGTGGTGGTGACCGTCCACGGCGCCGCCGACCACACCGACGCCCTGGCCGCGGCCAGGGCGATCGCCGGGTCGGTGGCCCTGCGGGCCGCCCTGGCCGTCGGCCTGCCCTCCTGGCCGGCCGTGCTCGACGCCCTGGCCACCGCCGGGGTGGCCCTGCACCCGGGCAGAGTGGGGGTCAGCTTCGGCCCGGTCACGGTCGTCGCCGACGGCCGCTCGGCCTCCCACGACGAACGGGCCGCGGCCGCCGTCGCCGCCAAGTCCCAGGTCGACCTGGCCGTCGACCTCGGCATCGGCCCGGCCGCGGCCACCGTGACCACCACCGACCTCCCCCCCGAGGCCCTCGGTCGCCACGGCGGGTAGACTATGCGCTCCGGCCGTGCCCGCCCCGGCCAGCTCGGCAACCCAGAAAGGCTCCACATGCCCTCCAATCGCGTGCTCGTGGTCGAGGACGATCCGAGCGTGCGCGGGCTGCTCCAGACGATCCTGGAGGACGAGGCCCTCGAGGTCATCGTGGCCGCCGACGGCGAGGAGGGCCTGGAGCTGGCCCGCACCGTCCAGCCCGACGTCGTCCTGCTCGACGTGATGATGCCCGGGCTCGGCGGTCCCGACGTCATCCGGCGCCTGCGCCGGCCCGACGGCTCGCTGCCGTTCGCGGTCCTGGTGGTGACCGGGGCGGCCGAGGTGATCGCCCCGCTGCGCAGCGAGCTCGGCCCCGACGCCGTCCTCGAAAAGCCCTTCGACATCACCACCCTTGCCACGCGGGTCAAGTCGCTGGCCAGCGGTGACGCCTCAAGGGAGCGTCCATGAGCAAACGAGACTTCCTGTCGGTCGACGACGTCGAGCCCGCCGAGCTGGCCGCCATCCTCGACGGGGCCGACCGCCACAAGGCCGACCGCCAGGCCCGGGACACCCTCGGCGGCCGCACGGTCGCGCTCATCTTCGAGAAGCCCTCGACCCGCACCCGGGTCTCCTTTGAGGTCGCCGTCCACGAGCTCGGCGGCTACCCGCTCCCGCTGGCCGGGGGCGAGCTCCAGCTCGGCCGGGGCGAGACCCTTGAGGACACCGCCGCCGTCCTGTCCCGCTACGTGCACGCGATCGTGCTCCGCACCTTCGCCCAGGAGAGCCTGGAGCGCCTGGCCCGGGGCGGGACCGTCCCGGTGGTCAACGCCCTCTCGGACTACTCCCACCCCTGCCAGGCCCTGGCCGACCTCCAGACCATCCGTGAGGGCAAGGGCCACCTGGACGGCATCCGCCTCGCCTACCTGGGCGACGGCAACAACGTCGCCCACAGCCTCCTGTTCGCCGGGGCCAAGATGGGCATGCACGTCGCCATGGCCACCCCGATCGGCTACGAGCCCATCCCCCAGGTGGTCCGGCGGGCGACCGAGATCGCGGCCGCCACCGGCGGCAGCATTGAGCTGACCCACGACCCGGCCACCGCCGCCAAGGACGCCGACGTGCTCTACACCGACGTCTGGGCCTCCATGGGCAAGGAGATGGAGCACGGCGAGCGGGCGCTGATCTTCAAGCCCTACCAGCTGTCCACCGACACCGTGATGGCCGCCGCCCCCGACGTCATGGTGCTCCACTGCCTGCCCGCCCACCGGGGCGAGGAGATCGCCGCCGAGGTCATGGACGGCCCCCACTCGGCCGTGTTCGACCAGGCCGAGAACCGCCTCCACACCCAGAAGGCCCTGCTGTCGTGGCTGCTCACCGGCTCCGCCGACCCCAGCTGACCGGCCCGGGCAGCGGGTGAGCCAGCCGCCCGGCGACGACGCCGGCCCCCGCCGGGGCTGGCCCTGGGCGGTCGCGGCCGGCCTGGCCGGGCTGGCCGCCTCCACCCTGGCCACCGCCCTGGCCGCCGCCGTCGCCGGCCGCCAGTCCGACCTGGCCCTCCAGCCGGTCGAGCTGGCCCTGCGGGTCGGGCTGCTGCTCGTCGCCCCCTGCGTCGGGGCCGTCCTGGCCGCCGTGGTCGTCCCCAAGGGCGGCGGCCGGCTGGCCGTGGTCGCGGTCGGCCTTGGCGTGCCGCTCGGGCCCCTGCTGGTCCTGCGGCTGGACCGGGTGCGTGACTTCGGGCTGGCCTCCTCGCTGCTCACCGCCGGGGTCATGATCACCTGGGGGGTGGTCGGAGCCGCCCTGGCCGCCGGCTGGTGGGGCCGGCCGGGCCGCCAGGTCGAGCGCACCGACCTGCCGCTGGCCCCCGGGCTGGCCGGCCCCGTCGAGGCCGGTGGCGACCCCGGGCCCCCGGGCCCGGCCGCCTGAGAGGAGGGCTGCACCATGGCCTGGGGGAACGAGGAGCTGGCCCGGCTGTTCTCCGAGATGGCCGAGCTGCTGGAGCTCACCGGCGAGACCGGCTTCCGCGTCCGGGCGTACGACCGCGGGGCCCGCGCCCTCTCTGGCCACGGCGCCGACCTGTCCAGCCTGTCCGAGCGGGAGCTGGCCGCCATCCCCGGGGTCGGCAAGGCGATCGCCGCCAAGGTCCGCGAGTACCTGGACACCGGCCGGGTGGCCAAGCTGGAGGAGCTCAGGGCGCAGGTCCCGCCCGGCCTGCGGGCCCTGGTCCGGGTGCCCGGCCTTGGCCCGGCCAAGGCCCGCCTGGTCCACGAGCGGCTCGGGGTGTCCTCGCCCGAGGAGCTGGCCGGCGCGGTCGCCGCCGGCCGGGTGGCCGGCCTCCCCGGGATGGGCCAGCGCACCGAGGCCAACCTGCGCCGGGCCCTTGAGCGGATGGCCCAGCCCGGCGACGGCATCCCCCTGGCCGTCGCCCTGCCCGTGGCCGAGACCCTCCGCGACCGGCTGGCAGGAGTCGCCGGGGTCGAGCGGGTCGAGGTCGCCGGGTCGCTGCGGCGCATGAAGGCCGCCGTCCACGACATCGACCTGCTGGCCGCCGCCACCGACCCGGCCAGCGTGAACCGGGCCTTCACCGAGCTGCCCCAGGTGGCCGAGGTCGCCGCCCTGGGCGACACCAAGGCCTCGGTCCGGACCCGCGACGGCCTCCAGGTCGACCTCCGGACGGTCCAGCCCGAGGTGTGGGGGGCCGCCCTCCAGTACTTCACCGGATCGGCCGCCCACAACGTCCGTATCCGCGAACGGGCGGTCAAGGCGGGCCTCAAGCTCAGCGAGTACGGCCTGTTCGAGCGGGGCGGCGAGCTGGTCGTGGCCACCGACGAGGAGGTCGTCTACGACCGCCTGGGGATGGCCTTCATCCCGCCGGTGCTGCGCGAGGACCGCGGCGAGGTCGACGCCGCCCGCCGCGGCCAGCTCCCGGCGCTGGTCAGCCTGGCCGACGTCGGTGGCGACTTCCACTGCCACACCGACCTGTCGCCTGACGGCACCGCCCCTCTCGAGGTCATGGTGGACGCGGCCCGGGCCCGTGGCTACCGGTTCCTGGCCATCACCGACCACGGCGAGAAGCTCGGCCTCGGCGGGGCCAGCCGCGACCAGCTGCTGGCCCAGCGCGACCGCATCCGGGCCCTGGAGCAGCGCCTCGGCGACATCGTCCTGCTCCACGGGGCCGAGCTGAACATCGGCGGCGACGGGTCGCTCGACTACGACGACGAGTTCCTCGACAGCTTCGACGTGCTCGTGGCCAGCGTCCACGACCGCCTCGACCAGCCCCGCGAGCTGCTCACGGCCCGGCTGGTGGCGGCCTGCGAGCACCCCGCGGTCAACGTCGTCGGCCACCCCACCGGCCGGCGCATCGGCAGCCGGGCCGCCGGCGACGTCGACCTGGAGGCGCTGTACCGGGCGGCCGCCCGCACCGGCACCGCCCTCGAGGTCAACGGCTCCCCCTCCCGCCTCGACCTGGGCGACGAGCAGGTCCGCCTCGCCCACCAGTTCGGGGTCATGCTCGCCTTCGGCGCCGACAGCCACGGCCCCGGCCACCTGGCCAACATGCGCTTCGCCGTCGCCACCGCCGGCCGCGGCTGGACCACCCCCGACCGGGTCCTCAACACCCTGCCAATGGAGGACCTGCGCCGGTTCCTGGCCAAGGGCCGCGCGGGCCGATGAGCCAGGCGCTCGACCCCCTCCCGCCCGGCGCCCTGGAGCCAGTGCCCGCCGGCTTCTACCTGCGGCCGCTGCTGGAGGTGACCCGCGACCTGCTCGGGCGGCTGCTGGTGCACCGGGCCCCGGAGGGGACCAGCGCCGTCCGGCTGGTCGAGGTCGAGGCCTACGACGGCGCCGGGCTCGACCCGGCCAGCCACGCCCACCGCGGCCCAACCTCGCGCAACGCGGTCATGTTCGGCCCTCCCGGACACCTCTACCTCTACTTCACCTATGGGATGCACTGGTGCGCCAACGTCGTCTGCGGCCCCGAGGGGGTCGCCCAGGCGGTGCTGCTGCGCGCCGGCGAGCCGGTCTGCGGCACCGAGCTGATGGCGGCCCGGCGCCCGGCCAGCCGCCCCCGCGACCTGGCCCGGGGGCCGGCCCGCCTCTGCCAGGCCCTCGGCCTGGCCGGCTGGGCCAACGGCGTCTCCCTGACCAGCGGTCCGGTCCTGCTCACGGCCGGCTGGCCGGTCCCCGACGACCAGGTCACCTGGACGGGCCGGGTCGGTGTCGCCAGCGCCACCGACCGCCCCTGGCGGGCACTGGCGACCGGCCACCCGAGCGTCTCGCCGGGCCGCCCCGGCCCGGCCCGCCGCCCGCCCAGGCGAGCCAGGTGACCACGCTCCTGCTGACCGGTGTCCGGCCGCTCGGCGGCCCGGCGCGCGACCTGCTGGTCACCGACGGGCGGATCACCCGGGTGGGGGAGCGGCTGACGGCCCCCGAGGGCGCGACCGTGGTCGACGGGCGGGGCCACCTGGCCGTGCCCGGGCTGGTCGACGCCCACGCCCACCTCGACAAGACCCTCTGGGGGCTGCCGTGGCGGCCGCACTCGGCCGGGGACGGCCTGGCCGCCCTGATCGACAACGAGCACCGTGGCCGGGCCGAGCTCCGCCGCCAGGGCGTCACCGTGGCCCAGCGGGCGGGCGCGCTCCTCGGCGCGTACGTGGCCGCCGGGACCAGCCACATCCGCAGCCACGTCGACGTCGACACCGCCGCCGGCCTGGACAGCCTGCACGGGGTCCTTGAGGCCCGCGACGCCTTCGCCGGCCGGGTCGACGTCGAGCTGGTCGCCTTCCCCCAGAGCGGCCTGCTTCACCGTCCCGGCACCGCGGAGCTGCTGGAGGCAGCTGTCCGGGCCGGCGCCGACCTGGTCGGCGGCCTCGACCCGGCGGGCTTCGACCACCGGCCGGTCGAGCACCTGGACACCGTCTTCGCCATCGCCGGCCGGCACGGCTGCGGCCTGGACATCCACCTGCACGACGGCGGCGAGCTGGGGGCGTTCACCATCGACCTGATCATCGAGCGGACCCGCGCCCTCGGCCTGGCCGGCAGGGTGACCATCAGCCACGCCTTCGCCCTGGCCGAGGTGCCCGAGGCGCGGCTGGAGCGGCTGGTCGAGGGGCTCGCCGCCGAGCGTGTCTCGTTGACCACCGTCGCCCCCGGCAACCGGCCGCCGCTGCCCCTGGCCAGCCTCCGCGCGGCCGGGGTCCACGTCGGGCTCGGCTGCGACGGGATCCGCGACCTGTGGTCGCCGTGGGGCGACGGCGACCTGCTGGGACGGGCCGCCCTGCTGGCCTGGCGGGCCGGGGCCCGCCGCGACCAGGACCTGGCCGCCGCCCTCGAGCTGGCCACGGCCGGCGGGGCGGGCGTCCTCGGGCTCGACGGTCACGGCCTGGAGCCCGGCTGCTGGGCCGACCTCGCCCTGGTCCCGGCCTCCACGGTCGGCGAGGCGGTCGTCGCCCACCCGCCCCGCTCCCTGGTGCTCAAGCGGGGCCGGGTGGTCGCCCGGGCCTGACGCCGGGTGTGCCCGCAGGCCCAGGTCGGGCCGCACCGCCCGTGCTTCCGCTACCGCTCGGCGATGCTCGTGGGGGTCGGGGTCGCCCTCGTCGTGGTCGTGGCGGGCGGCGGGCACCCCTGGGGGTTGACCCAGAGCCGGACCCGGGAACCGCTCGGGGCCTGAGCGCCCGGGGCGGGGCCGGAGC
>JASLIH010000167.1 GCA_030152105.1 Actinomycetes bacterium | reverse complement strand
CATCCTGGAGGCGACCAGGGAGCTGGCCCTCAGCGTCAGGGTCGGGGTCAACACCGGCGAGGCGGTGGTCGCCGCCGACCGCCACCAGAGCGAGGGCGTGGTCGGCGACGTGGTCAACACCGCCTCCCGCTCGGAGGGGTGGCGCCGGTCGGGAGCGTCCTGGTCGGCGAGGCGACCTACCGGGCCACCCGGGGGCTGTTCGACTACGAGCCGCTGCCCCCGGTCCGGGTCAAGGGCAAGGCCGAGCCGCTGCCGGTATGGGTCGCCGCTGCGGCCCGCGGCCGGCACGGGGTCACCGTCGACCAGGCCCCGGCCACCCCGTTCCTGGGCCGGGAGGCCGAGCTGGGCCAGCTCCAGCGCAGCTACGCCAGGGCCCGGGACGAAGCCTCGGTGCGGGTGGTCACGGTCAGCGGCGAGCCCGGGGTCGGCAAGAGCCGGCTGGTCCGCGAGCTCCGGGAGTTCGTCGACGCCCAGCCCGAGCTGATCTCCTGGCGTGAGGGCCACTGCCTGCCGTACGGGGAGGGCATCAGCTTCTGGGCCCTCGGGGAGGTCCTCAAGGCCCAGGCCGGCATCCTCGAGTTCGACGACCCGGCCACGGTCGCGGCCAAGCTGGCCGACACGGTCGCGGCCGTGGTCGAGGAGCCGGCCGAGCGCCAGTGGCTCGAGACCCGCCTGGCGCCGCTGCTCGGCCAGGCCAGCGACATGGAGGCGAGGACGGGGACGCCGGAGCAGGCGGAGACCTTCACCGCCTGGCGCCGGTTCCTCGAGGCGGTGGCGGCCAGGCGGCCGCTGGTCGTCGTCCTCGAGGACCTGCACTGGGCCGACGACGCCCTGCTGGCCTTTGTCCGGCACCTGGCCGAGGAGGCCAGTGGCGTGCCCCTGCTGGTGGTGACCACGACCCGGCCCGAGCTGTTCGACCACGACCCGGACTGGGGCCGGGGCCCGTCTGACCGGGCGACGACCGTCACGCTCGCCCCCCTGTCGGACGCCGACACCACCCGCCTGATCGCGGCCCTGCTCGGCCGGGCCGTGGCGCGCGACGGGGCCCACACCACCCTGCTCGGCCGCATCGGCGGCAACCCGCTGTACGCCGAGCAGGTCTGCCGCATGCTGGACGACCAGGGACTGCTGGAGCGGGACGACCACACGGTGCGGCTCACGGCCGCCGAGACGGTCCTGCCCGACTCGATCCAGGCGGTGATCGCCGCCCGGCTGGACACCCTCACCCCCGAGCGCCGGGCCCTGCTCCAGGACGCCGCCGTCGTGGGCACGGTCTTCTGGTCGGGGGCGCTGCTCGCCATCGCCGGCCGCGACCCGGCCGGCACCAGGGCCAACCTCGAGGAGCTGGCCCGCCGGGCGTTCATTCGCGCCGTCCGGGTCTCGTCGGTCGCCGGCGAGGTCGAGTACGCCTTCTGGCACAACCTCACCCGCGAGGTGGCCTACGGCCAGCTCCCGCGAACGGCCAGGGTGACCAGGCACCGGGCGGTCGCGGCCTGGATCGAGCAGGTCGCCGGGGACCGCATCGCCGACCATGCCGAGCTGCTCGCCCACCACTACCTGACCGCCCTGGAGCTGGCCAGAGCGGCCCGGGCCGCCGAGGACACCGAGGCCCTGCACGACCCGGCTCGCCGCTTCCTGATCCTGGCCGGCGACCGGGCCATGACCCTGGACGTGGCCAGGGCCGACGTCCACTACCAGCGCGCCCTCGGGCTGCTGCCGGCCACCCATCCCGGACGGGCCGGGGTCCTGGAGAAGGCGGCCGAGGCGGCCCAGCAGGCCGGACGGGCCGTGCAGGCCGAGCGGCTGCTGTCCGAGGCCATCACCGGCTTCGAGGCCGGCGGCGACCACCTCGGCGCCGGCGAGGCGATGGCCCGCCAGGCCAGGGTGCTCTGGTACCGGGGCGAGACCGCCCGCTCCCGCCGCCTGGTCGTCTCGGCCATCGCCATGCTGGAACGGGAGCCGCCCGGCCCAGGGCTCGCCGACGCCTACCTCGAGATGGGCAAGGAGGTCTGGACGTCGGGGCGGCCGGCGGAGGCGCTCGACTGGCTCCAGCGGGCCATGGACCTGGCCGAGCGGGCCGGCGCCGACGACATCCGGCAGCGAGCGCTGCAGTACCGGGGCTGTGTCCGCGACGAGATCGGCGACCTCGGCGGCCTCCAGGACGTGCGGGAGTCGGTCGAGCTGGGCCTGCGGCTCGGCCTCGGCCGGGGCACCGCCCTGGCCTACGGCAACCTCGGCGCCGAGCTGTTCGAGCTGGAGGGACCGGCCGCCGGCATGCGGGCGATGCAGGCCGGCCTGGAGCTGTGCGAGCAGCGGGGCATCACCGAGGTGGCCCACTGGCTGTCGGTGTCGGTGGTCGAGTGCCTGTTCGACCTGGGCCGCTGGGACGAGGCCATGGGGCTCGCCGACCGGCTCCTGGCCCGCCACCAGGACCTGGCCGAGTCGTACGAGGGGGTCAGCCTGACCGCCCGCAAGGCGCACATTTTGGCCTGCCGGGGCGCGGTCGCCGAGGCGGCCGAGCTCGAGCGCCGGTTCCTCCCCCGGGCCCGCGACATCGGCGACCCGCAGGTCGTCTCCAACGCCTTCGCCATCGCCGCCTTCATCGAGCAGGCCGGCGGCGACCTCGACGCCGCGCTCGGGCTGGTGGCCGAGCTCGAACGGGCGACCCGGGACGGCCCGAGCTGCTATCGCGCCGACCCCCTGCCGATCGTGTCGCGGATCTGCCTGGCCGCCGGCGCCCCCGAGCTGGCCGAGTCCTTCCTGGCCGGCGCCGACGCCCCGGCCGCCCGCTACCAGCACTGCCGGTCGACCGCCGGGGCGGTCCTGGCCGAGGCCCGGGGCGACCTGGACGCCGCCGCCGACCGCTACGACCAGGCCAGTGCGGGCTGGCGGCACTTCGGGGTCGTGCTCGAGCACGCCCAGGCCCTCCTCGGCCTCGGCCGCTGCGCCACCCGCCTGGGTCGCCCGTCGGCCCGCGACCCCCTCGACGAGGCGGCAGAGCTCTTCGGCCAGCTCCGCGCCCCCGGCCTGCTCGCCGAGACCGGCCACTGGCGCCTCCAGGCCGCCGAACCCATCGGCCGGCCCAGAGGTGGGCCGCGCCGCAGGTCGTAGCCAGCCTCATCGATGCCCTCGCCCGGCCCGGTAGGTGCCGCGGTTGCTTCATCCCGTACGGGTGATGCGCTCCCGCACTCCGCTGGTCGAAATGGAGAGGACGTGCGTCGGAGACCCGGCGCCGGCGCGTTGCCCCCGACGCGAGAGGAGACCGAGATGTGCCGCTGGCTCTCGTACACCGGCTCGCCGGTCCTGCTTGACGAGTTGCTCTACAAGCCCAAGCACTCCCTGATCGTGCAGAGCCTTCACGCGACGATGGGCGCCGAGACCACCAACGGTGACGGCTTCGGCGTCGGCTGGTACGGCGCCCAGGCGGATCCTGGCGTCTTCCACAGCACCGAACCCGCCTGGAACGACCGCAACCTGCGAGAGTTGGCGACGCACGTGGCCTCCCCGCTGGTCTTCGCGCACATCCGCGCCTCCAGTGGCTCCGCGGTCCAGCAGACCAACTGTCACCCCTTCCGGCGTGGGCGCTGGCTGTGGATGCACAACGGGCTGCTCCGGGGCTTCGCCGACGTCAAACGTGACCTGACGCTGGCGGTCGACCCGGCCTTGTTCCCCGAGATCGAAGGGTCCACGGACTCCGAGCTCCTCTTCTTCCTGGCGCTCACCTTCGGGCTGGAGGACGATCCGCCCCGGGCCGTCGAGCGCGCGGTCGGCCTCGTCGAAGCCACCGGTCGGCGCCATGGCGTGGAGCACCCGATCCAGATGACGGTGGCGACCTCCGACGGCGAACGCCTCTGGGCGTTCCGGTACTCGAGCGAGGGCCGGTCACGCTCACTGTTCCACAGCACCGACGTCCGCACGCTGCGGCACCAATACCCGGACAACCCCATCCTGCACGCGGTGTCCGACCAGACCAGGCTCGTCGTGTCCGAGCCGCTTGGCGACCTCAAAGGCGCCTGGAGCGCGGTCCCGGAGGCGACGAGCGTGCTCATCCACGGGGGGCGGGAGGAGCTGCGGCCGTTCACGCCGAGGCCGGCCGTGCCGCGGTCGGGCCGGTCCGGTCCGCCCACCGAGGACTGACCGAGGCCCGCTCATGGACACGACCGCCTATCCGACGACACCGCCCGGGTGGACGCCGGTGGCGCGGCGCTCCATCGGCCCCTTCACGACCCATGTCACCTACCGGAGGTCCGACGGCAGCAACCTCGAATGGTCCTCCCGTTCCCACCGCAAGCACGCCTCCCGGCTGTCGCGGGCGCACCGCCGTGAGTTCACCCTCTGGGCGCCGCGTCAGGCGTCGTGGTGGATCGCCATCCTGTTCGCCGCCGGCTCGGCATGCTTCCTCGTCGCCCCGTTCCCGGGGTTCCTGCAGCTCGTCGGTCCCGCCGTCGACGGCATGGTGTTCTTCGTCGGGTCGCTGCTGTTCACCTCGGCCGCATTCCTGCAGTGGCTGGAGACCATCAACGCCAACCGCGGGCCGGAACCGACGGCCCGGCAGCGGCTGCGGCTGCTGAGCTTCGAACCCCACCGGATCGACTGGTGGAGCTCCGGCATCCAGCTCCTGGGGACGCTGTTCTTCAACGCGACCACCTTCCGGGCGCTGCAGACCGGGCTCGAATCGCCGTCCTACGACCGGGCGGTGTGGCGGCCGGACGCGCTCGGTTCGGTCTGCTTCCTCGTCTCGGGCTACCTGGCCTACGTCGAGGTCTCCGGGCACCTGTTCGGTCGCCCGCACCGGACCCTGGAGTCGGTGATCGTGACCGTGAACCTCCTCGGCTGCCTGGCGTTCGGGGTGTCCGCCGTGGCGTCCTACGTCGTGCCCTCGACCGACAGCGCGGTCAGCCTGACCCTGGTGAACCTCTGCACCGCACTGGGGGCGCTCTGCTTCCTCGTCGGCGCGCTCCTGCTACTCCCCGAGGGAGCCCCCAGATCGCGAAGCTCTTGATGTCGCAACGGGGTGGGACGTCGAGCGCCACGGCCCCCACCTGCAGAACCCCCGAGCCGCGTTTAGGGTGAACCCGAACAGTTCACCGCGGCGGTGGGACACACCTCGAGCTCTGAGGAGGCGGCGATGGCGTTCCAGCAGTACCTGGCCGAAGAGGTCGCGATCGACCATGCCGACGGGCTCTACTCGCGGCGGGAGGCGCTGCGGCGCCTCGCCCTGCTCGGCCTCGGCGTGCCCACGGCCTCGGCGCTGCTGGCCGCCTGCGGCGGCGACGGCGAGCCGGTCTCGTCCTCCACCACCACCGGAGCGGGCGAGGCGGCCACGCCCCCCACCCCCGCGGTGGAGACCGAGGAGATCACCTTCCCCGGCCCGGAGGGGCAGACCGTCCGGGGCGCCTGGGCGGCGGCCGACCAGCCGCGCGGGGCGGTGCTGGTCATCCACGAGAACCGCGGCCTCAACGACCACATCCGCTCGGTCGCCGGCCGGCTGGCCGCCAGCGGCTTCTCGGCGCTGGCCATCGACCTGCTCTCGGCCGAGGGCGGGACCGCCGCCCTCGGCGGCGAGGCCGAGGCGATGGCCGCACTCTCCAGCGCCCCCCAGGTGCGGTTCGTGGCCGATATGCGAGCCGGCCTGGACGAGTTGGAGCGGCGGGCGCCCGGCCAGAAGCTGGGCGCGATCGGGTTCTGCTTCGGCGGCGGCATGACCTGGCTGCTGCTGGCCTCGGGTGAGCCGCGCCTGGCCGCGGCCGCGCCGTTCTACGGGCCGCTCCCCGAAGCCGCCGACTTCTCCGGCTCGCCCAACGCGGCCGTGCTCGGCATCTACGCCGAGCAGGACGACCGCGTGAACGCCACCCGGGACGCGGCCACGGCCGCCCTGGAACGGGCCGGGCTGACCCACGAGATCGTCACCTACCCGGGTGCCAACCACGCCTTCTTCAACGACACCGGCCCCCGCTATGACCAGGCCGCGGCCAGCCAGGCCTACACCAAGGTCCTCGACTGGTTCGGCCAGCACCTCAGCTGACGGCCACCATCGTGCGGTGTCTGGGCGGTCACTCGTCCGTCGCGATGATGTCCTGCAGCTGCTCGGCCTTGTCGGGGGTCCAGCCGGGCGTTCTGAGAACCGTCGCCCACCCGTCGACGAACTCTCGGTGGTAGTTGTGGCCGTGGCCGTCCGGCACGCCGGTGGCCAGGGGGAGGTCGGCGGCCACCTGCCAGAAGGTCACCAGCGGGATCCAGACCATGGCGTCGAGCACGTCGCGGCCGTGGGGCTCGCCCAGCCAGTCCGGCTCGTCCCAGATCAGGCGTGGGCTCCACCAGACGATCGGGTCGGAGGGGTGCTGCATGTACAGCACCCGCGGCCCGTCCCAGGCGGCCGAGGTCGGCGCGACGCCCGCGGCCACGTCGTTGGTGAAGCGGACGGTCCGGCCATCCTTGTAGACCGGCTCCACCTCATCGCTGCCCGGATCGCGGTCGTCGGTGAACTCCCGGTAGAGGGTGTTGAAGTTGGGCGGGCCGGCGAACAGCGCCCCGGCGGTCCGGTTGCGTAGGTCGTGCTCGCCGCTGAAGGCGGTCTCACCGCCGAAGGAGCCCAGGCTGAGGCCGAACGCGAACAGCCTCGGCCGGTGGGCGGGCGGTAGCTTGGACCAGCGGTCATAGACCGCGTCGAACAACTCGCGTCCCGCTTCCCGGGCCTTCTTCTGGTCGACCAGATACGAGATCCAGGATGGAAGGTAGGAGTACTGCATGGCCACGATGGCCGAGTCGCCGCCGGTCAGGTACTCAAAGCTGTCGGTCGCGCCTGAGTCCAGCCAGCCGCTGCCGGTGGTCGTGGCCACCAGCAGGTAGCCGCGGTCGAAGCCTCCAGCCCGCTCCAGGTCGGCAACGGCCAGCTTGGCGCGCTGTTCCACGTCCTCGGCGGAGACGGTGCCGGCGTACGCCCGGATCGGCGCCTTCGCCGACGAACCGGTGAACGCGGCGATCTCCGCGGCCGAGGGGCCGGTGCCGGTGATGGTCTGTCCCTGGCGGCCGAGCGACTCCCATGACACCAACGACCCTGGGCCACCGGATCGGAGGGGGCTGGTGGGCTGCTCGACGCCCTCGGCGGTGGTGGAGTTGCGGACCGAGAAGCCGCGGTCGGCCAGGGCGGCCAGCCCATTCAGCAGCAGGCCGCTGACCACCAGCCAGGTCACCACGACCACGGCCACCCGGCCGAGGGCCGTGGCGGCCCGCGGGCCCATCCACCGCCGCAGCCGGCCGGCGACCCAGTAGTAGAGCCCGCGCAGCGACCGAGACACCGCGACCAGCCCGGTGAACAGGGCCACCGCGGCCAGCGGCAGCAGCACCAGCAGGAGGAGGTTGGGCGTCGGCGCGCCCATGAGGTCGCGGAGTTGCGCCTGCCACCACTGTCCAAGGACGAGGGCGACGACCAGCAGGACCGCGGCCGAGATGGCGAAGGCACGCCATGCCCCCGGCCGCGGCGGGCGCGGGTCCCGGTCGGCGAACGCCCGCCACGTCCAGGCGCCGGCCACCCCGACCCCGTAGCCGATGGCGGCGCTGATGCCGCAGACAACGCCCTGGAGCAACGCGGTGCGGGGCAGGAGCGATGGGGTGAAGGCCAGGCACGCGAAGGCGAGCGCCACCCATGCTCCCGGGAGGGTGTAGCGGAACCGGCGCCGGCCCGTGGCCGCCGTTGGCGGGGACGGCTCCGGCAGCGCCCCGCCGCCCGCAGGCCTCGGCTCAGCCTCCTCGGTCACGCTGGAGGACCTGGTCGTCGTCTCATCCCGTTGCGCCATCGACCCCTCGCACCATTTGGCAGCTAGGCAAGCAGGACAACGATGACACCCAGACCGTTGACCGTCCAATGGGCCAGGATGGGAGCGACCAGGCTGTCACTGCGCAGCCGCAGGGCACACAGCGCGACCCCGGCCAGCGACGTGAAGACCACCGTGACCACGACCCGTGCCACTGTCCCGGCGGTGCCGGCGCCCACCACGGAGGCCATCGTGGCGTTGGCCGTGCCGCCGCCGAGGGACGGCACGACGTGCCACAGCCCGAACAGGCCCGACGACAGCAGGCTCGCGGCGAGTAGGCCATACCGGCGACCCAGCAGCGCCAGCAGCAGTCCCCGGAACGCGAGCTCCTCCGGGAGCACGGTCCCAAGCGGGATCACGACCAGGACCGTCCACAGCGCCGCCCGTCCCAGGCCGCCCTCACCATCCGGGAGCGCCTCCCGGACCGGCCCGGTCACAGACGCCAGGGCGTACGCCGTCCCCACCAGCGCGGCCGCGGCCGCGCCCCACCGCAGGCCCGCCGCCCAGGTCGGCCGGGCCAGCCCCAGGTCGGCCGTCGTGAGCCCCTGCCATCGGGCGATCGCGACCAGGCACGCGACCAACCCCAGCCCCACGGCGACACCGGCGCCGGGGACGGCGCGGTCGACGACCTTGGCAACGGCCAACGCGACGATGACAGGCCCTACGGCTCGACCGCTTCCGATGCGCATGGAACGGCTACCTCGCATGCCGCGGGCGCCCGGGAGTGGAGGCGGTGAAGCCGGTGATCAGGGCGTGGAAGGCGTTGCGCCAGAAGCGTTCGGGGTCGGGCGGGAGTGGGTTGCCGCGGAGCTCGGTCCATGCCGCGCCCTCGCCAAGGGCACGGAACTGCGTCGACGCCTCGGAGACGCTGCGGCCCCCGAGGAGATCTGCGTCGGCGAGCTGCTCGAACCGCTTGTCGAGGACGGCGAGTGCGTCCACGGCCGCGGCGCGGAAGCGGGGCCAGATGGCCGGGTCGGCGCGGTGGAACGCGATCGAGAACAGCGCCGGATGCTCGAGCGCGAAGCGGCGGTAGATGAGCGCCACCTCGATGAGGTCGTCCGACGGCTGATCGCTCGCCGGCAGCGCCTCGATCTCCCGCTGGAGGAGGTTGAAGGCGCGCACGCCGAGGGCGCCGAGGAGCCCGTCCTTGGATCCGAACAGGCTGTAGATCGCGCGCGTCGTCGTGCTTGCGTCACGCGCCACCTCGCGCAGGGAGAGGGCGTCGATGCCCTGCTCGGCGACGATGCGCTCGGCGGCGTCGAGCAGCGCCGCCGCGGTCTTCTCGTCGTGCTCCCGCCGCCGTCCCATGCTTGACAGCATATCGCAACGCCGTTACCGTAACACCGTTACAAAACAGAGCAACGCTTCGGGAGGCCCCGATGGCAACAGCAGCACACACCGCGACCAGGCTCGCCTACGACGACGAAGGGGCCGGGACGCCGGTCGTCCTGTTGCACGGGTTGACCTTCGACCGCCGCAGCTGGCGGCCGATCATCGAGCGCCTCGGCGGTTCGGTGCGGAGCATCGCGGTCGACCTGCCGGCCCACGGCGAGAGCGGCGGCGCGCCCGTGCCGGTCGAGCAGGTCCCCGCTCGGCTGCACGAGCTGCTCGTCTCGCTCGAGGTCGAACGGCCGATCGTCGTCGGGCATTCCATGTCGGGCGGGCTGGCTGCCCTGTACGCCTCCGCCTACCCGACCCGCGGCCTCGTCGCTGTCGACAACGGCCCGCACATCCGGCCGTTCGCCGAGCTCGTCCGCCGGCTCGAGCCAGCGCTGCGCGGACCCGGGTTCGCGCAGGTGTGGCCGACGTTCGAGAACAGCCTCGGGCTTGAGCGGGTCCCCGAGCCGGCGCGCTCGCTCGTGCTCGCCACACACGAGGTACACCAGGACGTGGTCCTCGTGTACTGGGAGATGGTGCTGCGCAGCGATCCGGCCGAGCTCCAGGCGTGGATGGACACGATCAACGCCAAACTCGACGTCCCCTGCCTGGGCGTGTTCGGACGGCCGATCACCGACGGTGAGCGCGAGCGGTTCGCGTCGCTCCCGGACGTGCAGCTCGAGGAATGGGCGGGAGATGGCCACTTCGTCCATCTCGTCGATCCCGGCCGCTTCGCCACCCGGCTACGCCAGTTCGTCGACCACTGCACCGCTGCCGGCTGATCGGCCCCAAATCCGGACCAGGACCCTAGGGCGGCAACGGCTGTTGAGACGAGCGTTGCCGATGGATACGCTCCGGGGGTGGATACGACTGCCCCAAGGACGGTGCCATCCCGGTCAGCGCACAGTCGGCGTTCCCGGGACAGGCAGTCGTTCCAGCTGATCGAATCCAAGCTGCACCCACCATGGCTGCGTCCGGGAATGGTGGCGCGCAGCGCGCTGGTCGAACGGCTGCTGACGACAGCTCCCGGTGCGGTGGTCTGTGTGGTGGCCCCACCGGGCTACGGCAAGACGACCCTGCTGGCCCAG
>JASLIH010000146.1 GCA_030152105.1 Actinomycetes bacterium | reverse complement strand
GTGGCGCTGCTGCACCAGCGGACCGAAGGGTGGGCCGCGGGCCTGCGGCTGGCGGCGATCTCGCTGGCTCGTCACCCCGATCCCGAACGGTTCGTGGCCGAGTTCTCCGGCAGCGACCGCACGGTCGCCGAATACCTGCTCGCCGAGATGCTGGACCGCCAGCCAGACGAGATCCAGCAGCTGTTGCTGAGTACCTCCCTGCTCGATCGGGTCAACGGCGAGCTGGCCGATCTGCTGACCGGCCACCCCGGCTCGGAGGCGATGTTGTTGGAGCTGGAGGACGCGAACGCCTTCGTGGTGTCACTCGATCCCGAGCGCAGGTGGTTTCGCTACCACCACCTGCTCGGGGATTTCCTGCGGCTGGAGCTGCGCCGGAGGCGGCCCGAGGAGGTGCCGGCGCTGCACCGGCGGGCCGCGGGCTGGTTCACCCGCCATGGCCAGGTGGTCGACGCCATCCGGCACACGCAGGCGGCGGGCGACTGGTCGGAGGCGGCCCGGCTGCTGGCCGACCATTCGTTCAGCCTGACCCTCGACGGGCAGGGGCAGACGATCCAGGCGCTGGTGCGGGCCTTTCCCCAGGGAGCCGCGGAGGACCCCGAGCTGGCCCTGGTGCGCGCCGCCGATGACCTGCTCCACGGACACCTGGACGAGGCGGCCGCCCACCTGGCGGTCGCCGAGACCTACGTCAAATCATCGCCACCAGATCGCCAGCGCCGGCTCCGGGTGGCCGTGGTGTCGCTGAAGCTGGGGCTGGCGCGGCGCCGGGGCCACTGGGCCGACATTGTCGAGCAGGCCAGGTTCCTGGACTCCCCGGTCACCGGGGAGTCCGATGAGGACATCGCGCTCGACAGCGACCTGCGGGCGGTGGCGCTGTACAACCTGGGGACCCTTGAGGCGTGGTCACTGGGGCTGCCAGACGCCGAACGCCACCTCCAGGAGGGCGCCATCCTGGCCCGGCAGATCGGCCGGCCCTATCTCGAAGTCGGCTGCCTCGCGCAGCTCGGGTTCGCGTCCAGGATCCGCTCGTTCGCCACGACCCGACAGCGCTGCCACGAAGCGATCGCGCTTGCCGAGCGACACGGCTGGGGTGCGGAGCCGGTGATCGCGCCCGCGCTGGTCACGCTGGCCGGCAACCTGGTCTGGACGGGCGAGCTCGACGAGGGCGAGCGGTGGCTGCAGCGCACCGCGCGGGCCCTCGAATCCGACGCTGGGCCGGGCATCACCCAGCTGCTGCACCTGGCGACCGGGAGGCTCCACGCCGCCCGCGGTCGCCACCACGAGGCGCTCGAGGAGCTCCGCGCGGCCGAACACCTGCAGTCGCAGCTGGCGGGCCCGCATGCGATGGCGAGCCAGGTGACAGGCTGGATGCTGGCCACCCAGGCCCGCCTCGGGCAGGCCGGCCAGGCCCGCGCCGCGCTCGTGGCGCTCACCGACGAGCAAGCGAACGCGGGCGAAATCCGCAATGCCCGCGCGGTGATCTGCCTCGCCGAGGGCGATCCGGCCGCAGCGCTCGACGCGCTGGTCGACGTCCTCGACGGCACGGCACCGGTCGTCGGGAACGTCACGGTCGTCGAAGCCCAGCTGCTGGCCGCGCTCGCCCACCGTGCGCTCGGCGACCAGCGCGCGGCGAACACGGCAACCGAGCACGCGCTCGCCCTCGCCGAGCCCGACCGGCTGGTCCTGCCGTTCGCCATGACGGGCGCAGGGGAGCTGCTCGAGGCCCTGCCACCGCACGAGACAGCCCACGCGGCGCTGGTCGCCGACATCCTCGACGTCGTGCACGGCGCATCCTTGCCAGCCAAGGACCAGGCCTCGTCGTCGCAAGCCGACGAGCTCAGCCCAAGCGAGCTCCGGGTGCTGCGATATCTCCCGACCAACCTCTCCAGGCCCGAGATCGCCGGCGAGCTTTCCGTCTCGGTGAACACCGTCAACACCCACGTCCGCAACATCTACGCCAAGCTCCAGGCCCGTGACCGCTCCTCGGCGGTGCAGCGAGCGCGAGAGCTGCGACTCCTGTCGACCGGCCGCACCCGCTAGCACGGCGATCACCAGATCTCGGTGATGCGGACTCACCTGCCCGCATTCGACCATCACTGCATGGACCCAACGCCCGCCCGCTACAGGATCCGGATCCACGGCCACCTCGGCGCCACGGTGCTGTCTGCGTTCCCGGCGCTGGTGTCGCAACACCACGGCGCCGACACCGTGCTCTTCGGCCTCCTGGATCGGTCGGCACTGTACGGCGTGCTGGCCGAGATCGACGCGCTCGGCCTCGACCTGATCGAGGTCCGCCAGCTCACCCCGAAGGGAGATTTTCCGTGAGCACCGAACAGCGAGAGAACCTCGACGCCATCCTGCGCCAGTCACCCTTCCCGTTCGACAGCGACGTGAGCGAGCAGCGGCGGCTGCTCCGGGAGGTTGCCTCGGCGCAGCCGCTGCCCGCCGATGTGACCGTGACCGCGGCCGTACTGGGCGGCGTCCCAACCGCCGAGATCACCCTCGACCGGGTCGAACCTCGCCGTGTTGTTGCCGACCCCGAGGCTCGCTACTACGGTGCCCTCCTCGAGGAACGCACACTCCTACCCGGTGCCGACGCCCTCACCCTCGACCCCCCCTTCGAAGACTGGCTCGTGCAAACCGCACCACCGAAGTAACCCTATTTTCCGGAGAGCGGCCATCCTGACGTGGGTGACAGCCTGAGCAACCTCGCCGTCGACCTGCGCGCCCTGGCCGGAGGCTGCGCTCGGTCCGGCCCGGGCGGACCGCCGGCTCAGGCGGGCGGCGGTTCGGCCGCCGTGCGCTCGGCGGCGGTGGAGGGGATCACCACCACCGGGCAGCGGGCGTGGAGCACCACGGCGTGGCTGACCGACCCGAGCAACAGGCTGGAGAACCCGCCGCGGCCCCGGGAGCCGACGACCAGCAGGTCGGCGTCGGCCGACAGCTCGACCAGGGCCTCGGCCGCGTTCCGGTCCTCAACGACCGTTCGGTGCACGTCGATCCCGCGGGTGGACTCGCGCACCTGGCCGAGCAGGCCCTCGAGCAGGTCCTCGGCCTGGCGGCGGACGACCTCCTCGAACTCGGCCCGCGCCTCGGCGCCCTCGGCCCGGTTCGCCGGCCTGGCCCCTTCGGCGACGGCCCTGCCGGGCAGGGCCTCACGGGAGGGGAAGTAGAGCGGAGCGGACAGCGCCTGGGCGTGGTAAGCGTGCACCACCTCCAGGTCGGCCGCCCGCAGGCGGGCCTCGTCGGCCGCCCAGGAGAGCGCCCGCAGCGCGCCGGGTGAGGCATCGACCCCGACCACGATCCTAGCCACCGGTCCACCTCCTCCCCCCCGGGCGCCGAGAAGTCGATCACAACACACGGGCCCCCGCCAACCAAGGCGCAGGGCTCCGGCCCGGCGTCCGCCGGGCCGGAGCGGGCCCGGGTCGGAGATCTGGCTGACTCAGGGATTGCTTACCTTGCCAGACGATCGGTCTGTATCCGTCTTGATCCGTCTGGATCGACGAGCCATCCAACGTTAAGCAGGCTAGATCCGTCTGGAGCCGACCAGTTCGACGCGGAGCATCCGTCTCGTAATCGGAAGGTGGTGGGTTCGACGCTGACTTCGAGCTCCTAACAGAGCTCCGGGCCTTGGAGCACAGCGGCAATCGGGCGTCGTTGGTTGGGTGTGGCGGTTGCAGCTAGCGGCCTGGACCGGCGTGG
>JASLIH010000102.1 GCA_030152105.1 Actinomycetes bacterium | reverse complement strand
GAATCGAGCGCAAGCATCCAGTACTCCCCGGACGGTCAGGATTATCGTCAAGCAAGTGCACGCAAACGAGCCACGGGTCAATTCGAGCCAGTAGGTCGAACGCTGCCCTCGGTCATGGTCCTGGCCTCCTGTTGCCTGGCCGCCCTGGCGAAGCGGGCACGGACCCAGCACGGACCAACGGACAACCGCCTGGGGGACCCGCGGGTGGATGACCTCGTTTCGTGGCGGAGGCTGAGGGGTTCGAACCCTCGAGGGAGTTGCCCCCCTACACGCTTTCCAGGCGTGTGCCTTCGACCGCTCGGCCAAGCCTCCGCCGGGCAGTCTAGCCAGCCTCGGCGTTCCCGGCTACGCGGTGGAGCGGCCGGTAGCCGGTAGGTGATCGCGCCGACGGCGGTCTGGCCCTACGAACCACGACCCCGGCGACGATGCTGGCCAACCCCAGGAGGGTCAACGAGGACGAGATCACCCGGCCGGCCTCCTTCCTCGCCTTCTGGTGCCTTTGCGGCAGTCTCGCGCATCGCCCGCACGAACGCCGCTAGGTGACCGCTTTGCCGACCTTGAGCAGCCCCGTGTGCCGGATCGGGTGGAAGTTCACCGGAGGGCCGCCGGTGTGGGTGGCCGCCACCGCCATGGCCGGTCCGGTCCCGTTCCTGCGGTAGAAGAGCTCCACGTGGCCCGAGTAGAACAGCAGGTCGCCCGTCCGGGCGTACCTGAGTGACGTGCCGGTCGTCCACTGCCGCATCTGGGTCGAGGTCCGGACAGGAAGGTTGATGCCTGCCCACCGGTAGGAGGCGACGACCAGGCCGGAGCAGTCGAAGCAGTCGGGGCCGGTGCCGCTGTAGCAATAGGGCTCTCGCTGGGCGACCTGGATCTCGGCGTAGCGGTTGACCGCCGTTCGGATCCGATGCTCGGCGGCGGCCGACACGTTGATGGCGGCCGCCTTGGCCTTTGGCGTCAGGAAGGCCTGGTCGGCGACGAACAGGGCGGCCACCACGACGGCGACCACGAGCAACTTGCAGCGCATGGGGGGATTTCCTCTCCGGTAGGGGGGTTCGGAGGGCGGAGGGAAGGCTACCCCGGTCTATGCGCTCTTGTCCAATTCGTTGGATTCTGCAGTCTCGCCAGACTCTGCAGTGTCGTCTGGAGGTGCAGCGTCGTCAGGCTCTGGATTGTCGTCAGACTCTGCAGTCTTGTTGGGTTCTGCGGGCTGGAACGAGGCTCGCCCGCGCGGGCGCGGACCCGGGTCAGGTCGTCGGGGAGGCGCCGCGCGGGTGCGGGAGCGATCCCGGAGGCGTCAGCCGGGTCCCCCGCTGCAACGCCGCGGCGTCCGCGCCGATGGATGGCGGCAAGGATGGGATTCGAACCCATGGATGCCTTGCGACATCAACGGTTTTCGAGACCGCCCCATTCGTCCACTCTGGCACCTTGCCGTGGTGGAGTATAGCGGCGGGGGGTGAAGAAGGAGCGCAGCAGGGCGGCGCTCTCGGCGGCCAGGACGCCGCGCTGGACCTCGACCCGGTGGGGGAGGCGGGGGTCGCGGACGAGGTCGAACAGGGAGGTGACGGCGCCGGCCTTGGGATCGTCGGCACCGAAGACGAGGTGAGCGACGCGGGACTGGACGAGGGCGCCGGCGCACATGGGGCAGGGCTCGAGGGTGACGACCAGGGTGCAGCCGTCCAGGCGCCAGGTGCCGAGGGCGGCGGCGGCGGCGCGCAGCGCCTCCAGCTCGGCGTGGGCGGTGGGGTCGGCACGCTGCTCGCGGCGGTTGTGGCCGCGGCCCAGCTCGGTGCCGTCGGGGGCGACCACGATGGCGCCGACCGGGACGTCGCCGTGGTCGACGGCGGCGGCGGCCTCCTCGAGGGCGGCCCGCATCCAGTGCTCGGCGGTGGTGGCGTCGGTCATGCGCCCACGATGACGGGTGGGGACGACGCGGCGCCATACGGAGATGGTGGACAGTGCAACCATCCTGCTTGACTAGACCATGCAGCCCACAAGGCCCAGGAAGGCTAGACCGAATGGTCCAACTTGCGTTTAGGCCTCGACGGCGCCCACCCGCTCCGGGGAGACTGCGCCCCGCAAGGGGGGGCACCAAGGGGGGGCCCGACCTCGCCGAGGCGATGGGCAGCGGTTCAGTTCGCGAAGCGGACTCCGCGGCTCATCGCCTCGGTGCGTTCCGGGCGTGTTTCCTATGCTTACGGGGATGAGCGAGCCGGAGCTGGACTTCATCGCCGGGGCGACCGCGACCGAGATCGCCGACAGCATCGAGCGCGCCGTCCGCCAGGCCCGGCTCGGGCCGGGCGACCGGCTCCCCCCCATCCGCCAGCTCGGCCTCCGGCTCGGGGTCAGCCCGACCACGGTGGCCGCCGCCTACGGGCGGCTGCGGGCCAGGGGCGTGGTCACGGCCAGGGGCCGCGGGGGGACGGCCGTCGCCGGCCGGCCGCCACTGCCTGTCGGTGGGCTGCCGGCCCTGCTCCCGCCGGGCGTGCGCGACCTCACCCACGGGCGGGCCGACCCGGCACTGCTCCCACCGCTGGACCCGGCCCTCGCCCAGGTGGACCGCCGCCACCATCTCTATGGCGAGGACCCGGTCCTGCCCGAGCTGGCCGCCCTGGCCACCTCCCAGCTCGAGGCCGACGGCGTGCCGGTGGCCGGGCTGGCCGTGGTCGGCGGCGCCCTCGACGGGGTCGAGCGCATCCTTCAGGCCCACCTGCGCCCCGGGGACCGGGTGGCCGTCGACGACCCCGGGTTCCCGCCGGCCCTCGACCTCATCCGGGCCCTGGGGTTGCGACCCGAGCCGGTGGCGGTGGACGACGACGGCCCGCTGCCCGACGGGCTCACCGGCGCGCTGGCCGCCGGCAGCGGGGCGTTCGTGACCACCCTGCGGGCCCAGAACCCGACCGGGGCCGTGGCCACCCCGGCCCGCGTCGAGGAGCTCCGCCGGGTCCTCTCCGGGCATCCCGAGGTGGTGGTGGTGGAGGACGACCATGCCGGCCCGGTGGCCGGCGCTCCCGGGGTCACCCTTGCCGGCGACGGCCGCCCCCACTGGGCACACGTCCGCTCGGTGTCCAAGTGGCTCGGCCCCGACCTGCGCCTGGCCGTGCTCACCGGCGACCCCGGGACCGTCGCCCGGGTCCAGGGCCGCCAGCTCGTCGGCACGGGCTGGGTCAGCCACGTGCTCCAGAGCCTGGCCGTGGCCATGTGGTCGGCGCCGGGCGGGGCGGTCCTGCTCGAACGGGGCCGCGAGACCTACCGGCGGCGGCGGGAGGCGCTGGCCGCCGAGCTCGGGGCCAGAGGGATCATCGCGCACGCCCGGTCGGGGATGAACGTCTGGGTTCCCGTGGCCTCCGAGGGCGTGGTCACCGGGCGGCTGCTGGACACCGGGTGGGCGGTTCTGGCCGGCGAGCGGTTCCGGCTCCGCAGCCCGCCCGCGATCCGCGTTACCGTGTCAACGCTCGATGTCGCCGAGGCCGGCCGGCTCGCCGGCGACATCGAGGCCGCCATGGCGCCCCGGCGCCGGACCCGGCTCGCCTGAGCAACGCGCCGGCCAGATGGAGGTAGGACCGACGACGGGAGCTGCGTGGTTAGTTGCCGCTTCAGGGGTAAGACCGGGCTCTGGATGTTTGTGCTCGCAAGCCCGGCCCCCGGCCCCTAGGATCGACCAACAACGCGGCGCTGGAGGACGCGATGACGCTACCAACGATTGAGCAGGCCCGCTCCTGGCGGGGCCTGACCCTCGTAGCCACCGACGACGAGCCGGTGGGCAGGATCGAGGCCATCTACGTGGACCGCACGACCAGGCAGCCGGAGTGGGCACTGGTGCACACCGGCCTGTTCGGCAGCTCGCGCACCTTCGTGCCGCTGGCCGACGCCGCCCAGCGGGGCGACACCGTGCAGGTCCCCCACGAGACCTCGGTGGTCCGCGAGGCTCCCCGGCTGGAGCAGGACACGGAGCTGTCCGAGGAGGACGAGGCCCGCCTGTACGCCCACTACGGCATCCGCTACACGACCGAGGCGTCCTCCAGCGGCCTGCCCGCCGGCGAGACCGCCTCGGGCGACGGCGGCACAGCGCCTGCCGGCGCTACGGCGCCGGCGACCGACGCCACCACCGAGCTGCCGCCCTCCTCCCGGCTCCAGGCCGACGCGCCGGCGGTCGCCGGGGTCGCCTCGGGGACGGCCCAGACGGCGGCCGTCCCGGCCGCCGGGAACGGCCGGGGCAAGCAGGCGGCCGCCGCCGGGTTCGGCGCGGTCGTCCTGGCCGCGATCGCGGCCGGGGTGGCCGTGCTGCAGCGCCGGCGGCGCCAGCCGCCGAGCCTCGGCGAACGGGTCGGCCAGGTCGGCCGCGAAGCCGCCGACGCCCTGACCCGGGCGGCCGACGAGCTCCGCCGCCAGGCCGTCGCCGCCACGAGCGGCGGCGGCGAGGGCGCGCGCAAGGCCGCCAAGGGCGGCAAGCGGGCCGCCCGCCGGACCGCTCGCACGACCGCGCCCGGCGCGCTCGGTCGTGCGTGCGGTCCGGCGGGCGGCCCGCTTGCCGCCCTTGGTGGCCTTGCGCGCGCCCCCGCCGCCGCCGCTCGTGGGGGCGACGGCCTGGCGGCGGAGCTCGTCGACGCCCTGACCCGGGCGGCCGAC